>JAZUPO010000097.1:0-12650 GCA_045605205.1 Victivallaceae bacterium | reverse complement strand
CCTGTGCCGTAGAACCAGACAGGCGACTGAACAAAATATTCATAATTGTATGCGGGGGCAAGGGCCATTGCCTTTTGTATTGTATAATTCAAAGTTCTGACAGAACCGTCATATTTCAGCAGGGGGATGTTTGAAGCAGTTCCCCGTTCATGACCGTTGCGGACCGGAAGCGTGCCTCTTGCGTCAGAGTACCAGCAGAAGGTGATGAATCCCTTCCAGGTCGCAATGCTTGAGAATTTTTTTGATCTTCCGTAACGGCGCATTGCTTCAATTTCTTTGCTCCGTGCATTTTCTCCGGCTGTATTGAGAAAATATTCAAGATAGTTGCCGCTGTCTGAGGCTGTGTTGTAAAACATCCTTGTATTGTAAAAATATGATGTGCGTCTGGCAAAGGTATCCGTCCCGCCGTAGATCTGTGTTCTGAAAGATTTCATCTGACTGTGACTCCAGGCACTGCAAAGCAGGATCTGCATGTTGTTGGAGTCTGTCAACTTTGCATTGTTTTTCGGACAGTCCGGAAAAAATGCCCTGCCCAGTCCGGAAATACGGCCGTAATAGTAGTAGTTGGAATTGAGAGTTTGTGTTTCAGCTTCACTGTTGCCGGTGGCATTGTTCATGTAAAAGTCTTTATTGCTGTCGGCATACATGGTCACCATCGTGCCGATGCCCTTCAGGTTATTGAGACAGCCGGTCAGCTGGGCCCGCTGCCGGGCCTGCTGCAAAGCAGGCAGCAGCATGGCGGCGAGTATGGCAATGATGGCTATGACGACCAACAGTTCGATCAGCGTAAACGCTGATCGGGTGAAGAACGCCTTCGGCGTGTGAAGATGTGAAGAGCTTGACTGTGTCAAGCGTGAAATGCGCCCTGACGGGCGTAAGGATGTGTAGTTGTTATGATTTTTTTTGAGGCAATACAACGGCAAAACACATACTTGACAGGTTTTGTTTACGAGCAGCTCGATCAAGGTGAAATTTTTCTTCATTCAACAACTCCTTTCATTTGCATTTGTTGAAAAAAAACCATCTGAAATGTGCATGATACCGCCGGTCTTGACCAGCTCCTGCTGCAGAAAAGAAACAGAAAGAGCTGCCGGATCTGTATTTTGTTCAGAAGAGAGGGCCGCCGCGACACCTGCGGCTTCGCCGGTCATGGCGGCGGCGGGGATCACTCTGAAAATTTCCCAGGCATCGCCTGAAGAGTTGATACAGCGTCCCGCAGCAAGAGCTCCTCTTACCTGCCGGGAAAGGAGTGCTCCGTATGGAGTTTCCCAGGCGGGAGCTTTTTTACGCCAGTCGGCGGCGACTCCGATAGAGTCTTCAAAACGCATTCCGGCTTCACCTGTTTTGATTTCGGCAAAGGCATCGATACGGGCGATCTTGCGGGTCTGAGGCATCATCGGCAGGTGAACAGGATAAATCGTTTTGCGCTGTTGAGCAGACAACGCATCGTAATGGGCCCTGATCGCCTTATACTGGCGGCGGATGAATTCCTGCATTTCAGCACTGCTCAAGACCTGTTCCATAGAACCGTCTTTTTCCGGTATCGGCATCGGCTGTACGTGCAGATCACCGGTCAAGGGGAAGTGGTCTTTGTTTTCAGCGTTGACTTCCATTACCCAGGGATTGTGATAGTTTGTTTCAGGGAACACTTGAGCTCCTGCCATACGGAACAGATAGGCTCCGCCTGTTGCATCTATGAAGCAGTCTGCTGAAATCTGTTCTTTTTCGCAGCCGCAAAAGATTTCGATTTCTTCGATCCTGTTTTGAGCGTTGGTGCGGACACCTGTTACGGTTGTTTCCAAAAGAAGTTCTGTACCGGATTCTCTGACCATTTTTTCAAGGGTGAGCATATAACCTGCCGGAGAAAAACAGCAACGGTAACGATCCCTTGAATTACCGGGATTACCCACACCTTCGCCGCCCCATTTTTCACCCAGGGAAAAGGGACCGTATTCCTGACAACGGATCATGAGTTCTTCGGTAATGGATGAGGCAATGACCTTGTCCCGGTCATCTGAAATAGGCAGATATATGTAGATGAGGCCGGAAGTCGCCAAGCCGCCCAGAACAGATTGTTTCTCAATCAGCAGCACTTTTTTGTTCCGGCGTGAGGCGGCCAGTGCAGCGGCAACTCCGGCAATGCCGCCGCCGCAGACAACTATATCATAATGTTTCATCGGGATAAACTCCTGTTGATGCTGGTTCTGTCGGACTCTAAATATACCTACATATAATATAAGCAGAAAGTGGGAAATATACAATGTTGTATCGTATCAAAAAATATTGTCATATTGTATCAAAAGAAGATGTTTTAACAATAGAAAATCATAAAAACATTTGCAAAAACAGTTTTCCGGTATTATATTTGAAATGAAACAAGATGTGGTTCAAAAGGAGTTGTTCTATGAGGTGGATGAGTCCTGAAATAGGCAAATTTCCCAGAAAAGGGCGTTTCCCGATCCGGGTGAATCGGGTTTTTTATTGTAACAACAGCTGTTTTCGCGGTCAGGGTGCGGGAATCGTCTGCAAGGAATTTGAAGTCAGTTTACGCCTTTATTCTGAAGCGGAACGCTGTCTTGACAAAATCGATAATCAGGTTATGGGGATTTCTTTTCCCAATACTGTGTTCAAAAAAAAGGGAATGAGAATTACTCTGTCCGGCGAATTGCCGAGAGATACGATCGCTTTTAATTTTGATGAAACTCAGGTGGAACTGCTGAAAAGTTGGGGACTGATCCCGGAAGAAGATTTCTGGGAAATACGTCTTACAGAGGAACTTTCCGGACTCGTCAGCCGTTTGCGTCATCTGATCGCCCGCTATACTGTGGAGGATATGATCGACCAGCTGGACTGGGTGTGCCTGCAGATTATGCGTGAACTTGTCCGGCAGCGTCGTCCGGAGCCGGTGTGGAATTCTGCCGAAAGCCGTATCAAAGAAGCAGCTCTTTATTTGCTTCACGGATACGATAGGGAGCTCAATTGTGATGAAGTGGCTTCCCGTTTCGGATTTTCACACGCCGCATTTTTCCGGGAATGGAAGAAATTTTTTGATGTGTCCCCTAAAAATTATGTCCTCGAATATCGTTTGCAGGAGGCCGCCCGGCGCTTGAGCCAGAGCAGCCTCCCTGTGGTTGATATTGTGAAAGAGGTGCATTTTTCAGGTGTGACCGCTTTTTACCGGAAATTCAAAGAACGTTTCGGGGTGACTCCCGATCTTTTTCGCAAAAACAATTCCGGCAGAGTGAATGACAACAACTCTGCCAAAGAGTCAAGGATTTTTGATAAATGAATTATGAACTCCCCCGCAGTACCCCTGAAGCTCAAGGGGTTTCTTCTGAAGTGATGACAGATGTGTTGAAAAGTCTCAATGAGTTTGAATATCTGAAAGGGATCATTTTTCTGCGTCACGGTCATATTATTGCAGAAAGTTTCTGGAACCCCTATGATCCGGAAGTCCCTACGGCTCTCTGGTCTTTGAGCAAAAGTTTTACTTCCTGTGCCGTAGGACTTGCACAAGCGGAAAAACGACTGTCGATCAAGGATAAACTGATTGACTTTTTCCCCGAATACCGCTCTTTTGTTACCGATGACAAAATGTTCAAAGTCACTTTACAGGATCTTCTGACAATGCGCAGCGGTCATCCCCAGTGTGCTTTTTCATACGCCCGGGCCGATATTGCCAATGACTGGGTACGGGGATTTTTGAGTTCGCCTTTGAAGTTTGAGCCGGGAACCCATTTTGCGTACAACTCGCTTGGAACTTATATGCTCAGTGCCGTTGTCAGACGGGTGACGGGAATGAATGTAAGAGAATATCTCAAACCCCGGCTTTTCAATCCTCTGGGGATCGTTCCCGGAAAATGGGAGTGCTGCCCCGCCGGAACCAATTGCGGCGGTTTCGGGCTTTATCTGCGCACAGCGGATATCGCAAGATTTGCTCAGTTGATTCTGAATAAAGGGGAATGGCAGGGAAAGCAGCTTTTGCCCGCAGATTATCTGGCTGAAGCCCTGACTCCGCACGCTGACAATTCGATGAACGATCTTCCTGATTGGAAAGCCGGATACGGCTATCAGTTCTGGCGTTCCCGTCACGGATTCCGGGGGGACGGTGCCTGTGGACAGTATGGGATCATATTGCCCGAAGAAGATATGGCCATTGCGGTGACTGCCTCTATGGGAGCTATGGGAAAGGTGCTTGATTTGTTGTGGGAAAAACTGCTGCCAGCTCTCAAAGATGAACCTTTGAAAGAGATTTCAAAAGGGGCACTTTCAAACTCTTTTGAAATTGCTCCTGCTGAAAATAAGGTGTCTGCTCCCTGTAAAAACTGTTCAATGGAACTGCTGCCCAATTCTGCCGGAATTGAAAAGATCTCTCTTGTTTCCGGTTCAGATGCGTGTACCGTCTCTTTCAAAACCGCCCGGGGCGTGGAGGAGATCAGGGCGGGATACGGAAAATTTGTCCGCACCTCTTTGCAGCTGCAGGATACTGCCGTTCATCCTCTGAGTGCCTGTGCCGCGTGGAAAGATGAAAACACTCTTGAGATCCGTCTGTTTTATATCGACAGTACCTTCAGGGATACCTGGACTTTTGAATTCAAAGGAAAAAGTACGGAAATCCGCTGGCAAAGTGTCTGCTCTCTTTTCCGTCCTCAGCTGCCGCCTTTGACTGTAAAGCACTTTATTTCGGAATAACGATGCAGATCGCCAATGGAATTGCATACGGAGTGCTTGGCTCTCTTGTACCTTTGTTGTGCTTTTATCTGATATACCGGGAGCAGACCCGCCCGCGGAAACGCTGGTATCTGTGTTTGCTCTATGTTTTGCTGCTTTTGCTTTACTGCTGGATCCTCAGTTCCTGGACCGTATATCTCAGGAGCATTACACCTTTTGAAATTATTAATCAGGAACGCCGCCTTTTCTGGGAAATGTTCCGCCAGGCATTGACAGAAAGCAGTTCCTTTGCCGGAGCAGTTCAAAAAATGGAGGCCGCAGCGGAGGGATTGCAGCACGAGATCGCCCGTTTTCTGCATCCATTTGCTTTACAGGGCGTGATTTTTATGGGAACAGGAGGGCTTTTGCTTGCTGCCGGGATCGGAAGTGAGCTTTACAGCTTCAAAAAAAATCTTTCCCCCTGGATCTTGATTTTGCTTATTGCTCTTGCCGCTGCCGGATTGGGGGGCGGATATCATCAATATTATTTCGGGCAGCGTATGAAAGTAAGAATGAAAAATTTGCTGAATGGGCAAATTGAACAACTGCAGGAATATTCCCTCTGCGGCACTCCGGGAAACAAGGGAAATAAAAAATTGCGTTCCAATGGTGAAATCGCTGAATTTCTGCCCCTTTATCTGGAATCGACACCCGGGACATTCAGTGAAGAATGGCAGACTCTTGAAAAAGGCTTCTTTGTGCCCTCGAGAGGAAAACCTTGATTTTTTCTGAAAATGCACATATTCCAGCAATAGATTGAGCGAAACGCTCAATGTTTGCTAAATTTGCGTGAATCGCTTGAAATGACCATTGCAATATGCTATCTTATAGGCAGTAACAACAGGTGAACAAGTGGGAATAAAAGAGAAAAATCAGGAAAAACTCCTGCGTATGCTCAACAGCCACGGCTCTTTGAGCATTGCTGCCATAGAGAAAGCACTCCGGCTTTCAGCAGCATCTGTCCGCCGTTATCTTGCCGATATGGAACGTGCCGGTCAGCTTCACCGTTATCACGGCGGTGCCCGGGCGGCTGTTGAAAAAGGGGGGGGCGGCTACCAGTTTTACGAAGCATCTTCCGCTTTTACCGCAGAAAAACACCTGATCGGAAGAATGGCTGCCGAACTTGTCGCAGATCACGACAGACTTTTTTTTGACTCCGGAACAACTGTCCTTGAGTGCGGAAATGCTCTGGCAGAGATACTGAGTTCCGGGCGGCTCAAAGATTTACGCATTGTTACCAATTCCCTTGCTTTTGCTTCCGGTTTGACGCCCCTTTGTCCTGTGACACTGACGGGGGGGATGATCCGTCACTCCCGTATGGATCTGTGCGGCAATGTGGCACTTGAAAATGTCCGGCGTTACAATTTTACCAAAGCGATCCTGGGGACAGATGCCATTTCAAATACCGGAGAACTCAGTACCACTGACGAAGATACGGCTGCTCTGGCTTCTGCCTTGTTGGAACACTGTGACGAGGTTTTTATTCTTGCTGACAGTTCAAAACTGGGTAAAAGCTCTTTTGTTCCTTATGGAAGTTTGAGAAACAGCAGCGCAACTTTGATAACCGATCATCTGGCGGATGCAAATGTACTTGACGAACTGAAACAGCAGAACATACGCGTACTTGTCGCATCTCCGGAAAATAATGTTTGAATTAGAGGATATGATATGATCAAAAATCTTGAACTTTCTCTGAAAGATCTGGTCGGAACTGAGTATATTGACAAAGTTTGCCGTGCTTTCGCCGCCCTGACCGGGCAGAATATCAATGACCTTTTGAAAATCGCAGAGGAAAGGGTCAGTTTTTTCCCTGAGACACTGGTTGAGAAACTTGATGAACTGATTTCTATGACGGGCAAGGATTTTGCTTTACCTCTGAAAGAAAGTTCTCCCGGAGCCGGTACAACCGCGTTCAGCGGTGCGTTCCACCGTGAAAATGCCCCCCTGGCGGGCCTGGGTTTTTTCCGGGTGGGAGAAGACGGGAAACTTGCTGTCATCGGCAAAAGTGAACACTATCAGGCCAGCTGCGGTCACGCTTTCCCCGGTTATAAACTGATCGAAAACGCCAACCGTATCGGTATCACCAATATTACTCACAACAATACAAGAGGCCATATCACAAGAGTTCTTGAAAGAGAACTTGTCCGCATTGCCAACGGTATCGCTCCCGGGGATGAAGCTGCTCTTGAAGCCGTGCTTCAAAGCAAAGCTCCTCACGTCCTCAACCGGGTCATCAATCTGGAAACTGGCAGTCTGGCGTGTGAAGCCGCTTTCAAGATGATGCTGGCAAGATTTTATAAACTTCAGCCCCATTTCCCTGAACCGCAATATGCAAAGAAAACTCCAGTCTTTCTGGTTATGGCAGATTTGAAAGAGGGCAAAGAGGCCAACTATCACGGTACGACCGTTATGACCCAGATGCTCAGAGGAATGTGGGACGGACTTTATTCCATTCTTGAATCCACCGGGGCCTTGAAATGTGTGCCTGTGCGTATCAATGACAAAGAGGCCTTTGCTGCCGCCGTGGAGCAATATGATAAAGGCAATTTCAAGATCGCAGGCTTCATCCACGAACTTGTGCTGATGAATTACGGCGGTATACGTCTTGAAAATGATTATGTGACTTTCTGCCACAAACTCTGTGATGAACACGATATCCCTGTGTTTGTGGATGAAATACAAAGCTGTATGTGGTCAAGTGAACTTTTCCTTTTCAAAGAATACAAGTGTCATCCGGATTTTGTTTCTGCCGGAAAAGGTTTCCCCGGGGGCGTTTATCCAGCTTCAAAGATCCTGACCACTGCACCTATGGACAATCTCAATCAGTTCGGTGCCCTTGTGACCAATGGGCAGGAGGAGCTGGCAAGTCTTGCCTACCTTATTACCATCCGCTTTGCAGAACATAACAAAGAACATATCAGGACTCTTGGCAATGTGTGGCAGCAGAAACTCTGTGACCTTGCCGCACGGCACAGCAATATTGTCTGCAAAGCCGAAGGAGACGGCCTTTTGGGAACTCTTTTCTTTTCCGATGCGGAACAGACGGTGAAGTTCTGCAAGAAACTCAACGGACAATATCATATTGACGTCAGTGCTCAGACCTACAAAGCGGATTGTCCGCCGGCGGCTCTGACAAAATTTCCCCTTGTTTCTTCTGTGAAACTTCTGGAATTTGCCGCCGCCGCTATGGATGAGACGCTGACTCAAATGGAGTGTGAAAGCAAATGACTTCTATCGGACTTGATCTTGGAACAGGGGCCATAAAAGGCGTATGCTGGAATCAGGAAAAAGGCGTGCTTAAAAAAGTCAGCGAAAGAGTCTCTTTCAGCTATCCCGGTTCCGGGCGTGTGGAACTGGACGTTGAAGTTTACAAGCAGCAGGTATTCCGCCTTATCAATGACCTTGCAGAAGCATCTCAGGAGGAGATTTTTGCCATTTCCTTTGCTGCTGCTTCAGGCAATACTCTGCTCTGTGATGCTGACGGTGAAGCTCAGACGCCCATTATCAGCTGGCTTGACAAACGTCTTGAAGATTGGCTTCCCCCTGAAAAATGGCAGGTGCGTCAAACGACCGGCTGGCCTGCGATCCCCACTTTTCCTTTGATGCACCTTGAATATTTCCGCAGGGAAAAGAGCGAGCTTCTCAAAAGTGCTCAAGTTGCGATGAATAACGACTGGATCGCCTGGCAGCTGTGCGGAACACATCAGCTTGACCGTTCCAACGCAGCTCCCTTTTATTTCTGGAATCAGGAACAGGAACGCTATGAAAATGCGTATCTTGAATATTATGGTATCACCCGGAAACAGCTCCCTGAAATCGTCCCCACAGGAACCGTTTCCGGAACGTTGAAAAAAGAGCTGTGCCGGGGAAAACTTACTGTCAATACCCGTATCGTTGCCGGAAGTTTCGATCACCCCGCAGGAGCCCGGGCCGTCAAGGTCTTTGAACCGGGAGAAATGCTGCTGAGCTGCGGCACCAGCTGGGTGGGATTTTACCCCTGCCGGAAACGGGATGATGTGCCTTTAAATGAACTTTGCGACACCTATCAGTCTGTCGCAGGCGGCTGCTGGGGGGCGATGTTTTCCATTCCCGAAGTGGGGGTGGAAATAGAAAGATTCATCTGTGACCGTTTTGGAAATTGTGCTGAACGCTATGAGAAGTTCAATGACGAAGCCCGGGCAGGCGATACTCCTTCACGAAAAGTGATGTGCCGTGTCATCGACTGTTTCAAAAAACGTTTTGATGAGCATACAGGGATCCGCCGGGTCGTTATCAGCGGGGGACCTTCTGAGGGCAGAATGTGGATAGAGCTTCTCAGAGAAAAACTTGGAATACAAATCGATGCAGCCCCCTGGCACAGTTATACCGGTGCTGTCGGTGCGGCTCAAATAGCAGGAGCTGTTGTCAAATGAATATAATGAGCGAAAATGATTGCCGGATCTACCGGGAAGAACTGGCCCCGGTACTGCCCAAAAAGATTTTTGACGCCCACGTGCATATTTTCAGAAAAGAATATTTCCCTGAAAATTTCACTTTTCCGGAAAAGTATGTGTACAATAAATTCGGCGGCGAATTCCCCATTGAACTCTGGCGGGAACTGATGAATGCCCTTTTACCTCAGCAGGAACTCTGGCTCAACTGTTTTTCCGCACCTCATCTGGAAATAGACAACGACCGTCTGCCCGAAGTTCAGGGCGAACGGGAGTTCGCTATGGCTCTGGTGTCCCCTGCTGATTCTGTGGAAACTTTGCAGAATCGGGTCGAAAGTTCCGGTGCGATCGGAGTGAAACCTTATTTGAATTATGCCGCTTTCGTTTACGGGAAAAAATCCAATGACGTGGAAGTTGTCGATATGCTGACTCCTGAACAGCTGGAATATCTCAATGAAAAATCTCTGGCTGTGACTTTGCATATCCCGAGGGCAGGGCGTTTTGCAGATCCCCTCAATCAACAGCAGATGATCGCCTTATGCGAAAAATATCCGAAGATCAAATTTATCTTTGCCCACATCGGGCGGGCTTACTTTATGCAGAATATCCGGGAAAGCAATATTGATGGATTTGCACAGTATCCCAACGCCTTTTTTGATACGGCAATGATCAACAGTTCAGATATATTGAAGTACACTTATGATCACTTCCCCCTTGAAAGAGTGCTTTTCGGAACAGATACCCCCATTGCTCTGCTCAAAGGAAAATCTGTGGAAATCAACAATCAGTATGCCTATCTTATGGGGGAAAATTATGCGATCGGAACTTCCATAATCGACACTTCCGGCGTCATTGAGTTTACCACCTTCTTTTATGAACAGCTCCGGGGCATAATTGCCGCCACTCCGGAAAAGGATTTGGAAAAAGTCCTTTTCAGCAATGCATATAAACTTTTTACAGGAATAAAAGAATTATGAAAATAGGACTTTTGCCTCTTTATCTGGCCCTGTACGATAAGTGCCGCCCGGATATTGCCGATGAGATCCGCAGTTTTTCCGTCAAGATCGCAAAAAAATTGGAAGACAATGGATTTGAGGTCATTGTCTCCCCGGCCTGCCGCCTGAAAAATGAATTTGCTCAGGCTGTGGAGCTTTTTGAAAATTCCAACTGCCAGGCTGTTGTTACTTTGCATCTGGCTTATTCTCCTTCTCTTGAATCCATTGATTCTCTTGCGGGCACATCTCTGCCCATAGTGGTAATCGACACGACCCCTGATTTTGAGTTCGATCCTACGCTGATTATGCCCAATCACGGTATCCACGGCGTACAGGATATGTGCAATTTGCTTTTACGCCGTAAAAAGCCTTTTCTCATTTCTGCCGGTCACTGGGAGCACTCCGACTGTCTTGAGCGGATTTCCCGGCAGCTTAAAAGTGCCGCAATGGCTTATCGTATGACCCACGCCAGAGTCGGCAAGGTGGGGGGCGATTTTGAAGGTATGGGGGATTTTCGGGTTCCGGAAGGGACTTTTAATATGGAAATCGTCCAATACACGCCTCAGCCGGAACCAACAGCCGGAGACATCGAAGCAGAAATGGCCCGGGATAAAGAGATGTTTCAGCTGGATGAGAGCGTGACACAAGAAGCCCACATCCGGACTTTGAATGCTTCTTTGAAGATCCGTAACTGGATCGAAAAAGAAAATCTGCACGCCTTTACCATTGCTTTTCCCGGTATCGACCGCAAGGAAGGCTGGCAGACAGTACCTTTTCTTGAGTGTTCCAAAGCGATGTCAAGAGGCATCGGCTATGCAGGGGAGGGGGATGTGCTTACCGCCGCAGCGACCCGGTGCCTTGCAGAAGTTTTTCCGGAAACTTCTTTTACCGAGATGTTCTGTCCTGATTGGAAAAACAACCGGATCTTTACCAGTCATATGGGGGAAATCAATCCTGATATCTGCTCAGAGAAACCTTTGCTTCACGAGCAGAATTATATTTTCAGCGATACCGGAAAACCACTGGTCGCCACCGGATGTTTCAAAGCCGGTAAAGCGATCCTGACTGATCTTGCTCCCGGACCTGACGGAACTTTCAACCTTATTGCTGCAGAAGTCGAATATGTGATTGCTCAACCCGGCAGTCAGAAATGCAACACCGGCTGGTTTGTCCCCCGCAGCGGTGATATTGCAGCATTTCTTGAACAGTACAGCAAAGCAGGCGGCACCCACCATCTGACTTGCAGTTACAACGGCACTCTTGAAATTATCCGCGACTGGGCACTGCTGATGAATTGGAACTTTGTTGAAATCAATTAAAAGACATATACTATTGAAGGGAAAAATTATGGGAATCAAACTCGGTTTAGTCGGACTTGGAATGTTCGGAAGTCAATTTGCCAAACTTTTCAAATCACACCCTCTGGTGGATAAGGTCGCTCTGTGCGACTGTGAAGCTGCCAAAGTCAAAAAATTTCTTGAAGACCCCTTTATGGCAGACAAAGTTTCTGCTGCTGACTGCTACGAAAATCTCGACGACATCTGCAAGGCGGATCTTGATGCCATTGTTGTTATCACTCAGCCCTGGCTTCACGCTCCCCAATGCATTCAGGTTCTTGAATCAGGAAAACACGTTTACAGTGCCGTTCCCGTTATTACATTGCCTGATGACGATGAGATCCTTGACTGGTGCGGCAAGATCAGAGAAGCTGTTGCCAGGAGCGGTAAGGAATATATGCTGGGCGAAACGACTATTTACCGTCCCCAGACGATGTTCTGCCGCCGTATGGCAGCAGCGGGATTGTTCGGTGAATTTGTCTACTCCGAAGGTGAATATGTCCACGATGTGGATGCCGCCTGCAATTTGCGGAAAGTTATTGCTGAACGCAGTACCGGAGTTGTCGGCAGCCAGCACGCAGCATTTATGAAAAAATATCTTGACCGGGGATTAAAGGAACATCCTATGGCATACCCCACTCATTCTATTGCAGGTCCTATCAATGTGATGAAGACCCGGGCTTTGAAAGTGAGTGCTTACGGAGTAAAAAATACCAATAATGACAGCTTCTTTGCAAATTATGATTTCAGCAACATTGCCGCTTTTTACCAGCTTGCCAACGGCAGCAGTCTGCGTATTGCCGAGTTCCGTGAAATCGGTGCTATCAGTCTTGAGCGGCAGGAAGCCGAAATTTTCCGTATTATCGGCAAAAGCGGCAGTTTTGCCCGCAACACCTGGGAATGCAATCACCGAACTGTGGAAGGTACGGCAGAACTGATCAAACATTGTCCTCCTGAAGAAGAGTGTAAAGATTGGCAGAAGACCGTCTATTGCCAATTGACTCCTGAAGAAATGCGTGATCCCCTGCCTGAAGAGGTCAAAAACGAATTCAAAAAGGTTTTGAATCCCAATGCTTCACCTGATGATGACTTCCAGCCCACCGGACACGGCGGCAGTCATCCTTACCTTGTTCACGAATTTGTGAGTATGGTCAGTGAAAACCGCAAACCTGAGCTCC
>JAZUPO010000096.1:0-30818 GCA_045605205.1 Victivallaceae bacterium | reverse complement strand
TCTACCTCGACGTCAAGGCCGCTCTCGCCGACCGCGACATCACCGTCATCGGCGGACGTTATGGTCTGGCCAGCAAGGAGTTCACTCCTTCTATGGTTCTTTCCATCTACAAGCACCTCGACGGCAAATGCACCCACAACTTCACCGTTGGTATCGAAGACGACGTTACCAACCTCTCACTCCCCGTTGACGAAGTCATCGTCACTGAACCTGCCGGCACCACCAGTTGTATGTTCTGGGGTCTGGGTTCCGACGGTACCGTGGGTTCCAACAAGAACTCCGTGGCTATCATCGGTGACAACACCGACAAGTACGTCCAGGCTTATTTCTCCTACGACTCCAAGAAGTCCGGCGGTATCACCATCAGCCACCTGCGCTTCGGTGACAAGCCCATCACCAGTGAATACCTGATCACCAGCCCTGATTTCGTGGCTTGCCACAACCAGGCCTATATCGGTATGTACGATATGATCTCCTCCATCAAAGATGGCGGTACCTTCCTGCTGAACACCAATGCTCCCGCAGACAAGGCTTTCGCCACTCTGACCAGGGAAATGCAGGAAACCATCATCGCCAAGAACGTGAAGTTCTATGTGGTGGACGCTCTCAAGGTCGCCCTTGAAGTCGGCAGCCCCAAATACATTTCCACCATTATGCAGACCTGCTTCTTCAAGCTGGCTGACATCATCCCCGAAGCTGAAGCCATCGGCTACATCAAGAAGGGTATCGAAAAGAAATTCGCCAAGAAGGGCCAGGAAGTCGTCGATCAGAACAAGCTCTGCGTTGACAAGGCTCTTGACGGTCTGACTCAGGTCGCTGTGCCCGCCGCTGCCGGCGAGTGCTATGAGCCCGCTCCCAAGTTCACCGCTGAAATGGGTGAATTTGCTGTCAAACTGATGAAGCCCGTGCTGGAGCAGAAGGGTGACACCGTTCCTGTTTCCGCCATGAGCTATGACGGTTCCATGCCCATCGGTACCGCCCGTTTCGAAAAACGCGGCGTTGCTCCCAAAGTTCCCACCTGGGATTCCTCCAAGTGTATCCAGTGCAACCAGTGCGTTATGGCTTGCCCCCACGCTGCCATCCGTGCCAAACTGATCGCTCCTGCTGATCTGGCTGCTGCTCCTGCTTCCTTTACCACCGTGGATGCCAAGCCTCCCGTCAAGAAGGAACTGGGTCTCAAGTACCGTCTGCAGGTCTACGTTGACGACTGTCTCGGTTGCGGCGTCTGCGTCGAAAGCTGTATCGCCAAAGAAAAGGCTCTTTCAATGGTTTCCGCCGCCGGCGAACGCAAAGCCGGTCAGCAGGCCAACCTCGACTTCTTCACCGCTCTGCCCGACGGTGAAATGGGCGGCACCACCGAAGCCAACGTCAAGGGCGTGGGCTTCAAGCAGCCTTACTTCGAATTCAGCGGTGCTTGCGCCGGTTGCGGTGAAGCTCCCTATGTCCGTCTGATCAGCCAGCTTTTCGGTAACCGTATGATCGTTGCCAACGCTACCGGCTGCTCCTCCATCTACTCCGGTTCTTTCCCCAGTTTGCCCTACTGCAAGGACAAAGAAGGCCGCGGTCCCGCGTGGGCCAACTCCCTCTTTGAGGACAACGCTGAATACGGTTTCGGTATGCGTGTCGCTGTCGACACCAACCGTGAACAGCTGAAGAACCTGGTCAACCGTGCTCTGGAACTGGGCGTTGCCTGCCCCGATATGAAAGCCGGTTTCGAATACGCTCTGGCCAACTGGGATGCCAAAGATGATGCCGCTATCGCCAACCAGAAGAAACTGGGCGAAATGCTCGCCAAAGTCGGCGAATGCAAATGCGAAGGCGAAATCAAACAGGTCATCACCAAGATCGCCGAACTCAAGGACTACTTCGTTGACAAGTCCGTGTGGATCATCGGCGGTGACGGCTGGGCCTATGACATCGGTTACGGCGGTCTGGACCACGTTGTCGCTCAGGATCGTAACGTCAACATCCTCGTGCTCGACACCGAAATCTACTCCAACACCGGCGGTCAGGCTTCCAAGTCCACTCCTATCGGTGCTGTGGCCCTCTTCGCCGCTTCCGGTATGCGTATGACCAAGAAGAACCTCGGCTTTATGTGTATGAGCTACGGCAATGTCTACGTTGCCTCCATCTCTATGGGTGCCAACCGTCAGCAGACTCTGACCGCCATCCGTGAAGCTGAGGCCCACAACGGTCCTTCCATCATCCTCGCTTACGCTCCCTGTATGCTCCATGGTATCAACATGACCAAGAGCCAGGAAGAAGGCAAGCGTGCTGTGGAAGCCGGTTACTGGCCTCTCTACCGCTACAACCCCGCGAACGCTGAAAAGCCCTTCGTCTGGGAATCCAAAGAACCCACCATCGCTTATCAGGACTTCATCCGCAGTGAGAACCGCTACAAACAGCTTCTCAAGGCTGATCCTGCCAATGCCGAGGCTCTGCTCGCTCAGGCTGAAGAAGATGCGAAACGCCGTATGACCTTCTACAAGACCCTCGGCGATGTGATGCAGTAATCAACGACTGACATTACAAGCAGTTAAAAACGCTCCGGAATTTTTCCGGGGCGTTTTTCTTTATTTTGCAGTGTATATGTTTCAATTTTCATTTTTTCTATTGACAATTCCCCTTTTGTGAAGTATCTTATAAGCAACGACCACTTTTCACTTAACAAAAAGGTATGCAAGATGAAGAAAGTTTTTGCTCTTATTTTCGCTGCTGCCGCATTTTCCCTCAGTGCGGCAGTAAAACTTCCGACGATTTTCTCTGATCACGCAGTTCTTGCCCGGCGTGCCAAAGTACCGGTTTTCGGAATGGCCGCTCCCGGTGAAAAAGTCACTGTGGAATTTAATGGTCAGAAACGTACCACCGCCGCCGGTAAAGACGGAAAATGGCGGGTGGATCTGAATCTGGCCAACTCCCCAGAAGGTCCCTTTGAACTCAAGATCAACAATCTGGTCATCAAAGATGTGCTTGTCGGTGAAGTATGGCTCTGTTCCGGACAGTCCAATATGGATCTGCGTATGCCCCGCAGCGAAGGTTATGCTGCAGTCAAAGCAAAACCCGCCGGCAGCCGTCTGCGCAGTTTCAATGCCTCTTCCCGCAGTGCTGCCACGCCTCAGTTCTACGGCCCCGGCAAATGGGTTTATGCTGATACAGCAAATATTGCGAGTTTTTCCGCAGTCGCCTACTATTTCGGCGTGAAACTTCTTAAAGAACTCAAAACCCCTGTGGGGCTGATCAATAACGCCTGGGGTGGTTCTCCCATTGAAACCTGGATGACTGTCGGAGCTTTGAAAGAGTCTGTGCCCGCCGTTCTTGAGCGGGATGCCGATGTTTCAAAACGTCTGAAACTTTATCCTGCCGCAGTCAAAAAATACATTGCCGACCGGGCTGTCTGGGAAAAAGCTGTCAACCGGCAGGACACTCCTCACACCTATCCTGCTGCCAATGCAGAGTGGAAAAAATCTGCCACCGGCCGTCTCCCCGGCGGTGTTGTCTGGGTACGCCGTACCGTAACGATTCCTGCAAACCACAAGGACTTTACCATTACGATGCCCCGTCACAAAGAGCCTTTCACCGTCTGGTGCGACGGCAAAAAAATCGCCGACTGGCCTCTTGAAAAATGTGTCCGGAACATTTATCCCAAATTCAAAGTTCCGAAACTTGCTCCCGGAAAACACGAATTTATGTTCCGTTTCTACAATCCCCTGAACAACAGAACAACTCTCCACCAGGCTGTGGTCATTTGCCAGCAGAGTTTTGACGGCGTTGAATGGGAGTTCTATCAGGAAAAAGCCTACACCGGAAAAGCCGCTCCTGCCCCGAAAAATCCCGGCATCCCCCCCAGAGAATTTTTCAACGGTCAGCGTGTCTATAACGGCTGTATCGCTCCGATCGCTCCCTACGCCCTTGACGGTGTCATCTGGTATCAGGGGGAATCCAATTCCAGACGCCACAATGAGTATGCCGCTTTGCAGCGGGCTCTTGTAAAGGATTGGCGGAAAGCCTTTGAAACAGCTGATCTGCCTTTCTACTGGTGCCAGCTGCCCAACTTCTATTACAAAAACTCAAATCCTGCCCTTGAACCCAATTGGGCCTGTTTCAGAGCTGCCCAGACAGCTGCCCTTGATGTACCCCATACCGGACAAGCAATCCTTATTGATGTGGGCGAATCCGGCGACATCCACCCCATCAACAAAGTCGTTCCCGGCGAAAGACTCGCAGCCATTGCCCTTGCCAAAGTGTATGGTAAAAAAGTCCCCTATGCAAGTCCGGCGGTGACAAAAGTTGTCCGTGAGGGCAACTCTGTGCGGATCAGTTGGAACAATCTTTACGGCGGTCTTGTTGCCGCTCCTGTGCCTGCTTTTTATGATGTTGTGAAGCGTCAGGGCAAAAAGGCTCCGCTGGTGCGTTACAGTCCCAAAACCCAGCTTGAAGGTTTTGCCATCTGCGGCAAGGACGGAAAATGGTATTGGGCAGACAAAGCAGTCATCGACAAGGATACTGTTGTTGTTTCCTCAAGCAAAGTTCCTGAACCTGCGGCAGTCCGCTACGCCTGGCAGAATAATCCCAACACCAATTTGTACAACAAAGCAGGATTCCCTGCAGCTCCTTTTGCAGCGATCCTCATTCCCCAAAAGTAAAGATATATTTTTATGAAAAAAATCTCACTTTTTCTGCTTTCTTTGAGTTCCTTTGTCCTCGCAGCAGCTCCTGCACCTCAAAAAGAGGCCGCCAAGCAAGCTGCCCCCGCCAAAAGTAAAGAGATCAAAAAACAAGCCCCTTCCCAATCGGGCAAAAAGGCTAAAAGAACTGCTCCCAAACTGAACATTACCTGCACTCCTGCTTCCCACGTGGTCAAAGAAGGTGAAACGGTAAAATTCGCCATTACTTCCACCTCAGACAAACCGATTTCTGTGGTCATTTCCCTTGACGGAAGCGATCAAAAGATTTTCAAGACTCTGACTGTGAAATCTCCTGCTGTTGTAACATCTTCACTTTCCTACCCGGGTTTCCTGATGTGCACCGCCCGGAGTTACGGTGCAGTCGCCCGTCAGGCGGTGGCCGTCGCTCCGGAAAAGATCCGCTATGCCAGAAAAGCTCCTGCGGATTTTGACAAGTTCTGGGAAGATTCTTTCAAAGAAGCGGCAAAACTGCCCCTGGATCTGAAAGCGGAACCGATCAACCCCAACCCGGATTACAACAGTTTTATCCTGAGCTGTGCCAATGTGAATGGGAAAAGGGCCTACGCCCTTTATACTGCACCTAAAAAAGTCAAGGGTAAAATTCCCTTGATGGTCTATTTCGGCGGCGGTGAAGCTTATGCGACCGCTGCTTCACACCCCAATATAGCGATCAGACTTGCCAGATCTTTTAAACAGCCTATGGCCGTACTCTACTATCACCTGCCTCCCTACCGTCCTGCGATGACCCGGCAGGAGGCTCGCACTATGCACAAGAAATTTCTTAAAGAGCTGGGATTGCGCCGCTATATCATCATTAACTATAAAGACCCCTCCCCCAAGAAATTCTACGCCTATCCCACGATCCACGGCTGCCTGAGACTGCTGAATGCAGTAGCAGAACGCCCTGAGATCGACAAAACAAAAGTCCTTTTCAGCGGAGCCAGTCACGGGGGAAAGATCGGAGCTTACCTTGCGGCTTTCTTCCCGCTCAAAGCGGCCTTCCTCGGCGTCCCCTCATCCTGTGAGATCAACGCACATCTGGAAGGCAGATACGGTTCTGCGGCCAAAGAGTGGAAAAACAACTGGAAGGTCACCGACTACTTTGATCTGGTCTATTTTGCCCCCAGAATCAAATGCCCCGTACTGGTGACTGCAGGTTACATCGACCGTTCCTGTCCTCCCACCGGTGTTTACTCTTTCTACAATGCCATTCCGGAAGGCAAAAAAACTTTCTTTGCAAAGATCCGCAACGGTCACGGCGACAGCCCCGAAGGGTATAATGAAATGATCACCAAATATCTTATTGACCAGCTTGCTGATAAGAAATAAACAACACAATTTCAAGGAAAAGAAAAAAAATGATCAAAAACGTATTGACACTCGCAGCTGTTGCTCTTTGCGGCACAATTCTCTCTGGTGCGGATATCTTTCTTGCCGGAGACTCCACCTGTGCAAGTTATCCTGCGACTCGTGCTCCTCTGACCGGCTGGGGACAGGTGCTCCAGGGATTCTGCAAAGCCGGAGTCAAGGTCAACAATCTGGCCATTTCCGGAGCCAGTACCAAAACCTTTATTGACAGCCAAGCGTGGAGCAGACTTATTGCAAAAGTCAAAAAAGGCGACTTTGTGGTCATCCAGTTCGGACACAACGACGGCAATAAGAAAAATGCCAAAAAGCACACCATTCCCGGCGGAACTTATGATGCCAATTTGAAAAAATTTATTGCTGATGTCCGTGCCAAGGGAGCAACTCCCATTATTGCCACCAGCATTGCCCGTGCTTCTTTCAACAAGCAGGGTGTCATCGTTGTGGGCAACCTCAAAAATTACTGCAATGCCTCAACTGCCGTTGCCAAAGCTGAAAAAGTTGAACTGGTCGACCTTAACGGAGCAACTGTCAAACTTTTCAATACACTCAAAAAGGATGCGACCCGCAAACTCTTTATGTGTACTTCCGGCGATCCCAAACGTAAAAATGATATCACCCACGTAAACAAACAGGGTGCTGAAGAAATTTCCAAACTGTTTGTCAATGCAGCCAAACAGCAGAAACTCAGCATTGCCGCCTGTTTCAAATAATCACAAACTCATTAAAGAAAGGAAATTTTTATTATGAAAAAGATGTTACTCCTGACCGCTGTCCTTTTTGCAGCAGCAAGTTTCGCAGCAGAACTCAAGATCGATTTCAATGCGGCAACGCCCTGGAAAGAGATCCGCAACCACAGCAAAAGACTGCAATTTGAAAACAAAGAGTTCAAAGGTAAAAAGGCAACGGTTGTTACTCTTGCCCCCAAAACCAAACCTGCGGATACAGCTCTCAGCCTGGCAACGCCCCGATTTTCTGTCAAAGGGAAAAAATCCATTACCGTCAAATTCACCTTTCTTGCTACCAAAGGTATGAAGGGCTATGTCGGCGGCGGCTGGTGGAACAGTGCTGTTCGCTGGTATGATGCTGCCAACAAAGAGGTCACTCCTGCCGTTCCGCTGACGATGCCGGTTGCCACAGGTGAGTGGCAGAGCGTGACCAGGGAAGCTCCCGTTCCTGCCAAAGCAGTCAGTGCCTATGTCCATTTCGGTTTTGACCACCCCAATATCGGTCTCAAGGATATCTTTGCCATTACTGATGTGGTCATTACTTACTGATTACGCCGTTTGCTGATCAAAAGGCCGGGATCTTCACAGGTCCCGGCTTTTTTTGTGCGGATCTTCCCCGGAACGGGAAAGGATCGACGTTTAATTATTTTAAACTTTTCAATATTTTTTTATTTTCTTCTCTTTTTTAACTGGCAATCTTTTTTTCTTCCGTGTATATTACTTTTATGAAGAAATAAAAAGGAGTTTTTTCATAGACTTATGGGTCTGGTCATAAAAAAAACTGTTCAGGTGCTTAAACTTGTGGCTTCTCAGGAGCATTGCACTTTGAAAACACTTTGCACAGCAACAGGCAGTAAAAAATCGGCCTTGTGTCAAATGCTGCGTTCAATGGTGGAAACAGGGCTGCTTCTGCGGGACAGTAAAGGCGAATACCATATCGGTCCCCTTTTCAGCGACCTTTCCGGTGAGCGTGATGAAAAACTCCGGCAGCAGAAATTGATTGAATCCATTGCTGTTGACATTACCACCGCCAGCGGTGGCAATGTGACGGTGGCGACCATACGGGACAGCAAGTACAGACGGCTTTTTTCCTGCTGCACATTCCGTGTGACCCGGCTGACGCCGACGGCTCCGGATGAGGAACATTTCTACGGCAATGCCACGGGCAGAGTGCTTCTTGCCAATGCTCCGGCCTCCCTGCGGCTCAGGATCATCGACAATCTTGGGCTGCCTTCTGAACAGGAATGGCCCGAAGCATCAGCAGATCAGGAGTCATTGCTTGCAGAATTGGAAAAAATCCGCCGTCAGAACTATGCAGAGGTCTGCCGGGGGAATGCTTCCAATTACTATATTGCCTGTGCGGCTCCCCGGGAAACGCCCGAAGCTATGCCGCTGGCGATCGGTATCGGCAGCAGGGCTGCTGATAAAAATAAAAAAGAGAAGTTTCTTGAATTGCTGCATCAGGCAGCACAACGTTTTGAATAACCCAAGGAAAACAAAAAATGAGCGAAATCAAAACAATCAGCTGGGGGAATAAAGAAATTCCCGTCGTCCGTGAAGTCGATGTTCTGGTGGCAGGTGGCGGTTATGCCGGTTTCGGTGCTGCTATGTGTGCCGCCCGCAACGGTGCCAAGGTCATCCTGGTGGAACAGCTTTCCGCTCTGGGCGGTCTGGTCACTATGGGGTATGTGGCTCTGACCTTCAGCTACATCGAAGGTATCGGTTTTGAACTTTTCCACGCCCTGAAGCAGAACGGTGCTGTGGTCGGACGTTTTCTCGACCTGGAAAAAGCCAAAGTCATCCTTGAACAGATGCTGCTCAAAGAAGGTGTTGAGATCCTCTACTGCACCAGTATCGTGGATGCCATCGTTGAAAACAATACCGCTGTGGGTGCTGTGATCTTTAACAAGAGCGGCTTCCAGGCCATTAAAGCCAAACGTTCTGTGGACGCTTCCGGTGACGGCGACCTTGCCGCCTATGCCGGTGTCCCCTTTGAATGCGGCTGCCCCGAACTGAACAACTACAATCAGGCCACCAGTCTGGTGATGCACGTCGGTAACGTGAACAGCGAAGAACTGGCCAATATCTCCCTCGCCACCGTCTGGCGTGAATCCATCGAGAAGGCCCTCGAAAATAAAGAATATCCCTATATGATCGACAAGCGGGTCAACTGGCTAGTCAAAGTGCCGGGCCGAGATCCCAAACACGCTGAATATTACATCTGCTACGCCCACAGCCGCAACTGCCGCTGTCTGGACGGTTTCGACCTGACCCGTCAGCTCATCGAACAGCGTCAGCAGTGCCAGTGGACCATCGGTTTCTGCCGCAGATATCTGCCCGGTTTCGCCGATGCCTGGCTCATCGACTCAGCTCCTCTGCTGGGTGTCCGTGAATCCCGCCGTATTATGTGCGATTACAAAGTCACCGCTGATGACCTGGTGGACGGTGCCCGCTTCGACGATGCCGTCGCCCGTGCTATGCACGCCTTTGATGCCCACCACCCCACCGATCCCGGTCACATCAAACACATCATCCGTAAAAATGCCGATGGCGTGGAAGAAAAGTGTTATGTCAATCCCGGCAAATGGCGCGAGATCCCCTATCGTGCCCTTGTGACCAAACACATTGAAAATATGCTTGTTGCAGGCCGTAATGTTTCCGCTGACTTTATGGGCCAGAGCGGTATCCGTCTGGTGCTGGAATGTCTCAATATGGGACAGGCCGCCGGTACTGCCGCTGCCCTTTCAGTCAAAGACAATGTGACCGTCCGTCAGCTGGATGTGCAGAAACTCCGTACCCGCCTGGTGGAAATGGGTATCAATTTGTTTAATGATCCCGCCTACGGTTCCGCTAATATTCCCGGAAGCACCAAACTCACTCCTCAGGATCTGATCTATCCTGAAAACAATCCTACGGGCCAGATGAACGTTGTTCTGACCGAAGAAGCGGCAATGAAATATATGGTCAACGTCCGTGCCATCGAAGCTGAACGTATGGAACAGTATCTGAGCAAGAACGGTTACACCGACAACGGCGGTGATGTGGGTACCAATCTGGAATAATCCATTTTCCTTCTTGTAAAAACGATCCCCGGGTGTTATATTACACAGTGTATGGGGATCGTTTTTTTATTCCCGCATTTTCCGGAGGAACAACTTATGAAAATTATGATCGTCACCGACCTTGAAGGAGTCGCAGGCGTAATGAACTTTGCCGACTGGTGCACTCTTTCATCCCCCTATTATGAAAAGGCAAAAAAACTGCTGACTCTTGAAACCAATGCGGCTGTCGAAGGTTTTTTTGCAGGCGGAGCCACAGAGATCCGGGTGGTGGACGGGCACGGCCCGGGAGCCATTGATCCGGAACTCCTGGACGAAAGAGTTGAACTGCAGCGGGGAGCAGCTTCCCCCATTTGGCCCTTTACGCTTGACGACAGTTTTGACGGCATCGCCTGGGTGGGCCAGCACGCTATGTCCCGGACACCTTACAGCCATATTTCCCATACAGGCAGTTTTGAAGTCTTTGAAGCAACCGCCAACGGCATTGCCGTAGGGGAATTCGGACAATTTGCCCTCTGTGCCGCAGAATTGAAAGTTCCCGTCATTTTTGCTGCCGGAGAAGAAGCCTTTACCAGAGAAGCTGAAGCCCTCGCCCCCGGTGTCATTACCGCAGCTGTCAAGCGGGGATGCAACAGTGAAGAAGGCCTGGAAGATGTCACAGCAGAAAGTTACAGCAGATCGAAACTTTCAGCGATCCACCTTTCCCCCGCCCGTTCCCGGGAACTGCTCCGGACAGGGGCAAAAGAGGCAGCAATCAAGTTGAAAACGGCTCCGGATTCTTTTAAGACAAGAGTCATTGCGCCCCCTTAT
Source organism: Victivallaceae bacterium (assembly GCA_045605205.1). Taxonomy (GTDB): domain Bacteria; phylum Verrucomicrobiota; class Lentisphaeria; order Victivallales; family Victivallaceae; genus UBA1784. The sequence continues at coordinate 20,171 of JAZUPO010000096.1, read as the reverse complement.
GAAATCGTCACAAAGTTCCGTAAATCTGAGAAAAATCCTGACCTGCCTTCCGTACTCTTTCGGCGGCATCCGACAAGTTTCATTGCGGCAATGAATGCACCTTCGACTTTAAGCTGAAAAAACTTTTTTCATCCAACAAAAAACTGCCCTGTGTCTTCCGTATGAAACGGAACGCAGGACAGTTTTTTTAATGCTTTTATATTCAGCAGCCGGCGTAAGCACGGCGCATATTCACCAGACTGGTGGTGATACCGTGACGGCCCTCGCCGATGGAACACTCATATTCCAGAGAGAGTGTACCTTTGTAACCGGCATCCTTAAGGATCCGGAAACACTGCTTCAGGTCAATAACTCCTTCCCCTGTGGGAACTGAAGTAAATTTATTGTTGATGATCAGATAATCCTTGACGTGAACCATCGCAGCAAGATCAGCAATCGCAGCCACGCCCTGTTCAGGAAGTTCATTACCGTGAGTCCAATAGTTGCCGATGTCAGCTGTGGCACGGAGGAAAGGAGAATCAATCGTGCTGATGTAAAAAAGCTGCTCGCTTGAATCTTTGCAAAGAGCACCGTGATCTTCAATAGCCATCACCACATTGTTTTTGGCGGCGTGTTCGGCACAAACGGCGAGAGCATCGGCAATGCCCTGGCTGTATTTTTCCCATTCCAGATCATATCCTCCGGCAAAAACCCGCAAATTTCTGCATCCGAAAAAGGCAGCTTCGTCGAGGGCTGTCTTGACTTTGTCGATCTCAGCTTGCAAGCGGTTCTCGGCAATAGCGTTTCCGAAGTTGTTTCCGGAAACATAGTTGATAAGTTTCAAATTCAGGTCTTCAGCCAGTTTTTTAGCATCAGTTAATTCCTGTGCTTTCTTTTCCTCGTTCCAATAGTAACCGAGGTCGATACCGTCAAACCCCAATCCGGCAGCAGCACGCATAATCCCGGCCACAGTACGTCCTTCTTCGGGGACAAGCATATGGGCACCGTAAACAGACACTGTAAAATCCATAATAAACTCCTTAATTTTTACAATACGGTTCAAGAATAATATAGCACCTCAGAAACAAAAATTCAAGCATTCTGCACTGCAGCACTTGTAATTTCTATCTTCAAACAGTATATTAATTGGGAAGAAAAAAATAGTCCTTTCAATAAAGGGAGATATAAAATGCGTTTTTTGAAAAGTTGTTTTTTTACATTTCTTTGCGGCTTCACCCTATTGCTGTGCGGAGCAGAGAAATTTCAGGTCACCTATTTAACAGGGCCTTCTGAACCCCGTATGCGGCAAGTGCATACCCTGGTCAATACGGCGGATGTTTTTGCCAAAAGGCTTTCTCAGACCTTAAAACAGACAATCAAAGTCGTCCCCTTTGATAAAGCTGATGCTGAAACAATCTTTCTCATCACCCGCGAAGGGGCTCTCGGCAAGGAATACAGCAAGATTCTTGCGGGTTTGCCGCTGGACAGTTTTCTGATCCGCTATCCTGTAACGATCAAAGGAAAAAAGAATATCTGTCTCCTGATGGGACGGGATGCCTGGGGTTACTGCTATCCCGGAAACTACTTCCTGCGTCAATATCTGGGGTATGACATCGTGTTCCCTGGGGAATTCGGCGAGGTGATCCCGGACAACTCAAAGTGGCGGATGCCCTCAAAGATCGCAGTTAAAGAAAGTCCCGATTTCAACACCCGTACCTGGACGATGAACACCGTTGTTGACAAGGATTTCGCCCGTATGAACCTGGCTGAAAGCCGCCGGAACATTTCCTGGCACACTTTCGGACGGGTCATCGATCCTAAAAAATACGGCAAAAAACACCCTGAATACTTCCCCCTTGTCCGGGGCAAAAGGCACAATGCCCCCAAAAAACAGCGTTGCGACTGGTCTCCCTGCGTCAGCAATCCCGACGTGCAGAAACTCTTTGTGAACTACCTTATCAAGAACTACGGCAACCACGGTTCCGATGCAGTTGAACTTTCAGTCAACGACGGTTCAGGCAATCACTGCGAATGTGCCGGGTGTACCGCCTGGGATGATCCTGCCGAAAAAGCCAAAGGCTTCTACTCAAAGCGTTACTTCACCTTTTACAACAAAGTTCTGGAAGCCGCCCAAAAGATCAATCCCGATGTCAAAGCTTGTATTCTGCTTTACAGCGATGCCACGACCCTGGTTCCCAAAAACCTCAAACTGCACCCCGGTCTGGTGGGTATGAGTACCAAAGAAAACACATTGCGCAACTTTGCAAAAAATGGGATGAAGCGTCTGGGATTCTGGCAGCATCAGTTGGACTATCTCTATCCGCTGCCCCGCCACTATCCGCGGGCTATGGCTGCAAAACTCCGTGAAATGCACAAGATCGGCGTCAGGGAATACTTCGGTGAAGTCTATATGATCGCCGCTGCCAATGCCCCCAAACAGTATATCCTCGGCAGGCTTCTCTGGGATTTGAACACCGATCCCGACAAGGTTATGGTCGAATATTGCAACAAAGCCTATGGACCTCAGGCCGGTCCCTATATGAAGAAATACTACGATGTTTGGGAAAAAGTTTACACCCGTGAATGTATTGCCAGACAGGGCAAATCAAAACCCCGGATTATGAACTATGGCCCTGAATGGTTTGTCGGCTTGCGCCACGATGATGTAAAAGTGCTGAAAAACTCTCTTGCGGCAGCAGAAAAATCCAAGATGACCGCTGTTGAAAGAAAACGTTTTGAAGTCATCAAAAATCACTTTTCCTACATCAGTTGTCTGGTTGAAAATTATCTTGACGGCGTGACCTTGAGAAACAGCAAAAAACTTTCTGTCGATGAGATCCACAAGATCTTCAAACGCTGCGAGGCCCGTGATGCAGAATTTGCTTCACTGTGGGATAAGATCGTCAGCAAAGACAAGCTCGGATTTTACCGCAGAATGTCCTCTAAAGGTAAGCGGAGTGACACTGTTTTCGTGCTTTACCGCAACGCTATCAAGGCTTATGTTCTGGAATCAGTGGAAACTGCCCTGCGCAACCACCAGACAAGTGTCTGTGCCAAGATGAACCGCTCCGCCCGACTGAAATACTGGCAGGAAGCCTACAAAAAGTTCCCCACACTGATGCCTGTGGCCTTGATGATCGGTGACAATTCTGATCAAAAACTGCAGAACTATATCCAGAACGGCGACTTCAAAAAGGGTACGCCCGGCAATCCCAAAGTCAAAGGGGCCCACCCCAAACTTGACAACTGGTACTTCTATGAGCAGATCGGCGACATCCTTGCTGATGACTACAAAAATCACTGGGATCTTGTCAGAAACGCCAAAGGTTCCAACCACCTTTGTTTCGGTGAAGGGAAATATCCGGAGATCCGTCAGTTCATCTATCTGCCTGCCGGCGTGTACCGCTTCTCCTTCCGCCGGACTGGTGAAAGCATCTTCAGTTTCAATATGTACGAAGTGCCCACCTTTACCCGGGATGCTTTCAAAAGCGTGATGACCCTGCGTTCTCACAGGATCAAAAGCCCTGCGGTTTTCAGTTGCAATCACCAGCCGGGCGCAGGTGTCCGGAGCTTCAGCCAGCTGGTGCTGGTCGAAAAGAGTGCCTGGTATGTGTTTATGATCGCCACCCACTCCCGTGTTCCCAACACCTGGGATCACCTGATGGATGTGAAAATGGAAAAACTTATTCCCTGATAAAAATAAGGATTTGACAACTATGAAACCCATTAAGTCTGTTCATTCCTCCCTGTGCACAGGGAGGAAGCCTATAGGCTTCACTTTGATTGAACTCCTTGTTACTACTGCACAAAAGAACTGTTTTTCAAAAATAAAAAAATACACATCCTTACGCCCGGCAGGGCACACTTCACGCTTTCACATCTTTACTCAATCAGCGTTCACGCTGATTGAACTATTGATTGTTATTGCCATCATTGCCATTCTTGCCGCTATGCTGCTGCCCGCCTTGCAGCAGGCACGTGACAAGGGCAAATCGATCAAGTGTACCAATAATTTTTCTCAAATCGGCAAGATGACTCAACAGTACATCGCTGACTACAAGGGCTACTATCCCCGTCACACCAGTAAAGCAGGCTTTAAGGCCGGTGATCCTTATATCTGGTTCCATTACAGTGCCTTTTTCCTGTATACCCCCAAAAAGGCAAATAGTGAGCGTTTTGCAAGTATATATCTTTACAACAAGAAAAAACTTGTTGTCAGTGCGTATGCCTGTCCGGCTGCTCCTGCTGCACCCTCCTGTTTTGTCAAGTCCGACGGTGACGGTATGACGGTATGCCGTCCTGCTATTGAAGGGGAACTTTATGTCACTATCGGATTCAACCGCCATTTTTTTGACAACTGCCAGAGCGATGATAAAACGAGGCAATACGTAAAAAATAATGTCATTCACAGCAGTTATGTGAAACGTCCCTCCTACACTGTTTATATGGCTGATAACTGCGGCTGGGGAAATATTGACTACCGCTGTACTTATAAAGATAGGTACACTGAAGACGGCAAAGGCAAATCAGTGCCCCCCCGGCACACCGGCGGAGCCAACTTTCTTTATGCAGACGGTCACGTGAAATTTATAAAATATGCGGCCTATCCTGACTCTGACAAGGTCCAGTACAATGGCTTGACCTGGACTCCCTGGGCAAGCCGCCCGTAAAAATCAGTGCAAAAATTCGTTTAAACAAGGAAGAAAATCTCTGATCAAATTTTCTTCCTTTTTTTCAGGAATCATATCTCTAAAAAATCAAGGAATAAAAATGACAAAACTCTCTTTACAACTTTGCACAGCTCTGCTTTTGCTGTGTACCACCCTTGCCGGAGCGGAAAAGTTTCAGGTAAGTTTCCTCAAAGATGCTTCTGAACCCCGTTTGCGTAAAGAGGTGACTCTTGAAGCCACAGCCGCCCTTTTTGCCAAACGCCTTTCCCAGACTTTGAAACAGGAAGTCAAAGTCGTCCTCTTTGAAAAGGCCGATGCCGAAACCATTTTTCTGATCACCCGTGAAGCTGTGGCAGGGGGGGATTACAGCAAAGTTCTTGCTGGACTCCCCAAAGACAGTTTTATCATCCGCTATCCTGTGACCGTCAGGGGCAAAAAGAATGTCTGTCTGCTGATGAGCCGGGATGCCTGGGGGTACTGCTACCCCGGAAACTATTTTCTGCGGAAATATCTGGGGGTGGATATCGTTCTTCCCGGTGCTCTGGGGCTGGTCATCCCTGACAATTCCAAGTGGCAGATGCCGAAAAAAATCGCTGTCAAAGAAAGCCCCGATTTCAACACCCGGGCCTGGACAATGAACTCCTATGTGAACAAGGAACTGTCCCGTATGTATCTTGCCGAAAGCCGCCGCAATATTTCCTGGCACTCTTTCGGTGTTATCATCAATCCTAAAAAATACGGCAAAACACATCCCGAATATTTCCCCCTCATCCGGGGCAAAAGACACAACAAACCCAACAAACAGCTGTGCGACTGGTCGCCCTGTGTGAGCAATCCCGATGTGCAGAAAATCTTTGTGCAGCACATTCTTGCCAGATACGGCACGGGCAGCTCTGACGGCGTTGAACTTTCTGTCAACGACGGTGCCGGACATCACTGCGAATGTACCGGGTGTACCGCCTGGGACGATCCCGGAGAAAAAGCAAAAGGCTTCTACTCCAACCGTTATTTCACCTTTTACAAGAAAATCCTTGATGCCGCACGCAAGGTCAATCCTGAAGTCAAGGGGATCATCCTCCTTTACAGCGATGCCACAAGCGTAGTCCCTGCCAAAGTTGAGATCCACCCCGGGCTGATCGGGATGAGTACCGTTGAACAAACTGTCCGTGATTTCGCCAAAAAAGGAATGAAGCAGCTGGGCTTCTGGGAACATCAGCTTGACCAGTGGTATCCCCTGCCCCGGCACTATCCTCACGCTATGGCTGAAAAACTCCGGGATCTTCACCGCATCGGTGTCCGGGAGTATTTTGGTGAAGTCTATACGATCGGTGCCGCAAACTCCCCCAAACAATATATTCTCGGCCGGCTGCTCTGGGATTTGAAAAGCGACCCTGACAAAGTCCTTGCTGAATACTGCGACAAGGCTTTCGGCCCCAAAGCGGGTCCCTATGTCAAAAAATATTACGACCTCTGGGAAAAAATCTGTATCCGTGAGAATGAAGCCAACAAAGGGAAAGGCAAGATCTCTATCAGAAGTTATGGTGCAGAAAAATTCATCGGTCTGCGCCACGGTGATATTGAAGCAATGGAAAAACAGCTGGCTCTTGCCGCAAAGTCCCCGATGACGGCTCTTGAAAAACAGCGGCTTCAAGTTATTTCCAACTATTTTGCCTACATCCGCTGCCTTGCGGAAAACTATCTGGACGGTGTCACTTTGAGAAATGACAACTCCTTGACACTTGAAAAGATCAATGCCATTTACACCCGCACCCTTGCCCGTGATGCCGCATTTGAAAAAATGTGGAAAACTCTTGTCAGTCAGGATAAAATCGGCCTCTACCGTTACATTCCCGGAGCCCACCGACGTAAGCGGGTGAACCCCATTTACGGTCTCTACCGCACCGCCATCAAGGCATACGTTTACGAGTCTGCAGAAAAGGCCTTGCAGTCACTTCAGAAAAGAGTCTGTGTTTCTATGAAACGCAAGGCCCGGCTGCAGTACTGGAACGATGCCTTCAAAAAATATCCCGCTCTTATGCCTGTTACCACGATGATCGGCAACAACTCCGGCGGGGCTCTTAAAAATTATATTCAAAACGGTGACTTCAAAAAAGGAACTCCCGGTGATCCCAAGGTCAAAGGCGACCACCCCAAACTTGAAAACTGGTACTTCTATGAGCAGATCGGTGATGTCCGGACAGATGCTTATAAAAACTACTGGAAACTTGTCAAACCCAGATACGGCTCCTACCAGCTGGGATTTGGAATGGGGAGATATCCTGAGATCCGCCAGTATATCTATCTGCCCGCCGGAATCTACCGATTCTCTTTCCAGCGTATGGGGGTCAACACGATGAATTTCAATCTGTATGAGATCCCCAATTTGAACAAGGCGGCTTTCAGCACGGTTGAAACGTTACGCTCATACAAGGTCAAAAGCCCTGCCATATTCAGTTACAATCATCTGCCTGCCCCCAAAACTCAAGGGGTTTCACAGACACTTATCATCGAAAAAGAAGCGTGGTACGCTCTTTTCATTGCCACCCCTTCCCGGCTTCCCAACTCCTGGGATCGGCTGATGAATGTAAAACTTGAAAAACTGACCGATCTGAAATAATCTTTTACAGACGGCTCAAGGCGGTTTCCCTCAAAGAAGCCGCCTTTTTATATTGATTTTCGATGATTCAGCACAGAGAAAAGAACTTTTGTTGTTGAAATAGTTAAAAGTTTATGCTATATTACCTGAGAAGATTTTTTATTTCAAGTTCAAAAAAGGAACAAATAATGTCCAACATTTCCAATCCGGTTTTCAAATGTACCGCGACCGGCGATGCGATGATCACCCGCAGACTTCCCCTTGAAGGCGAATACGACGGCTTCAGCGAAGTAAGAGATTTTTTCCTCAAGGGAGATTTCCGTTTCGGCAATCTGGAAACCACCGTCCACAACTTTGAATCTTACGGTGCCGCCCAGTCAGGGGGCAGCTGGCTCTGTTCTCCCCCAGGAGTCATCAGAGATATGCGGAAATTCGGGGTGAATATCTTAAGTACCGCCAACAATCACGCCCTTGATTACGCTTATGACGGGCTTATCAAAACCCTCGAAAATCTTGAAAAAGAGGAGTTTCTCTTTACCGGCACCGGCCGTACTCTTTCTGATGCTTCACGGCCCGTCTATCTCGACACCGTCAGCGGCCGTTACGCCTTGATCGCCTGTACAATGACCTTCAACCCCGAAGGTATGGCAGGAGAACAAACCGCCTCCCTCCCCGGCCGTCCCGGAGTCAACGGCATCAGAGTTACCAAAAAGTACCGTGTCCCCAAAGAAGAACTGGCACACCTCAAGCGGATCGCCGACTCACTTTCCCTCAATGCCAGTAATGCCATCATCCGTGCCGAAGGCTACCTGCCTCAGCTCAAAGAAGGTGAACAGCCCTTTGCACAAATGATGTTTGAAGCTGCCGACAAGGCAGAAGTCGTTTCGATCATCAACGATACCGATATGAAACGTATCACAGATGCCATTGCCGAAGCACGCTTTATGGCAGACTATGTGGTGATCGCTATGCACAATCATCAAATCGACGGCACGATCAAGGAATCCGTTGACAAAGTTTCAACGGAGTTTTCATACAAGTGTATTGATGCGGGAGCCGATGCCATTATCGGAACGGGCCCTCATCTGCTGCGTCCCGTGGAAATTTACAAAGGGAAACCCATTTTCTACTGTCTGGGTGATTTCATCAATCAGCTGGAAACGATCCTCAGAGCCCCCGACGGGATGTTTGCCAAGCAGAAACTCAACGGCAATGACCGGCTTGATGTGCTTTTCAACGACCGTTCTGCCAACGGCAAAAGAGGCTTAAGTTACAGCAAAGTGATGTTTGAATCGGTCATTCCCTACTGGGAAGTGGAAAACGGCGAACTTAAAAAGCTGCATTTTCTCCCCATTGAAGAACACTTTGCATTGCCCCGTTCCCGGAACGGCTGGCCTAAAAAAGATACCTGTTCCAATATTATTGAACGCTTCGCCGAAATGTCAAAACCCTGGGGCGTAGACATAAAGATCGAAAACGGTATCGGCGTTGTTCAACTCTGAAATCAAAAGGATTTTACAATATGGCACTCAATTCTGAAATGACCGCCTATGCTGCAACAGCCTGGGAAGAAGCTGCACAGATCGTCCGTGATCTCTGCACGATCCCCGCCCCCTCTCATCACGAGGAACGCCGGGCGGAATACTGCAAAAAATGGTTTGAAAACAACGGTTTCACCGATGTTTCCATTGACAAAGCCCTCAATGTGATCGCTCCTGTCAATATGACAAAGGAGTGTGATATCACAGTGGTTATGGCCCATACGGACACTGTTTTCCCCGATATGGAGCCTATGGCATTTGAAGAAAAAGAGGGGTTTATGTACTCCCCCGGAGTCACTGACGACACCGCCAATCTGGCAGTGCTTATGGCCTGTGCAAGATATTTCAAAGAAAAATACGCCTTTGGCAACAGAGGATTTCTCTTTGTGGCCAACTCCTGTGAAGAGGGCTTGGGCAACCTTAAAGGTACCCGGCAGCTTATGGCGGATTACGGCTCCCGGGTCAAGGAATTCATCTCTCTGGACTCTGCCTCTATGAACCATATGGTCTGCGAAGCCGTAGGCTCCCACCGTTACAATGTGACCGTCCGCACGGAGGGGGGACACTCTTTCGGCAATTTCGGCAACCGGAATGCCATCCACATTCTCAGCACGATGATCACCTCACTCTACTCCGTCAAAGTTCCTCAGGAAGGCTCCAGCAAAACCACTTACAATGTAGGGATCATCTCAGGCGGAACTTCAGTCAACACCATTGCCCAGGAAGCATCTATGATGTATGAATACCGCTCAGACAATAAAATTTGTCTGGCAAAAATGCAGAATATGTTTGAGAAAACCATCGAATCCTTCCGGGCTATGGGCGTGGAAGTTGAAGTGGACAAGATCGGCGACCGCCCCTGTTCCGGCGACGTGGATCAGGAATGTTTTGAAACTCTGAAAAACCGGGCCCGGGATGCCGTTAAAGAAACACTCAATCTGGAAATGATCGAAAATTCCGGTTCAACAGACTGCAATATCCCCCTTTCTATGGGGATCCCCGCTATCTGTTTCGGTGTCTGCCGGGGAGCGGGCGTCCATACCAGAGAGGAAAAACTTGAAACAGCCAGCCTGCAGGACGGCTGCAAACTGCTGCTGGATTTCCTTTTCCGGCAGTAACGTTTTGAAAGTTCCACGCTCTGCTTTAACCGGCAGGGCGTTTTTTTGTTCTTATTTCTGAAGCAATCGGCGGATTTCCGGATTGCGGTGAGTCAGGCGGCCTTTCTTTTCAGCTCCGGAATCAAGGAGAAAACGGACCACATCCGGGTGAACGTCCCCGAAACTTAGAGCCTGCTGCAAAGCACTTTTCTTTGAGAAAGAAAGCATATTGATATCCCACTTGTTACGGAGTAACACAGAAAGGAAAAGTTTGGCTTTTTCCGGCTCATTTCTGTAATGTGAAAAAATGGCATCAGGCAGATAAAGTTTTTTCTGCCCATACTGCCACGTCATATTTTTGAGCTTGATCTTTTGGATCAGATACTCCAGTATTTCCGGGGCCCCTGTGCAAACAGCAATACCAAGTATGGAAATGCGTCCGGCATTGCTCCGGAAAGAGGCTCCCTTTTCAACAAGAAACTTCACCAACTGCAGATTTTTCACAAGTACAGCACATTGCAGAGCATTAAGACCGTTGCAGTAAACATAATCAAGTGAAGCTCCCCAATCAAGAGCCTGTTCGACCTGCAAAGGGATATTACTCATAATCCCTTTGAGCAATGCTCCCTGAGCCCGATCCTCCCGGGAAACAGGCTCACTCAGTCCGAAACGTTCCAGTGCGGCAGCAGCGGAAAGGGCGTGGTTTCGGACGGCGTAATGATAGGGTGTATTTCCTTCCTGATCCCGTCGTCTGCCGGAAAGAGCTCCGGCAAGAAGCATTCTGCTGATAAGTTCCCCCCGGTTATGGAGTGCCGCATAGTGCAGAGCAGTCCGTCCCTGAGAATCCTCTGCATCAAGCAAAGTTCCCGTATCGACCAGAAAGTTGGCAAGATTCCAGTCAATATGGTTTCCCTCAGGGCGGCAGACCAGATAGGTATGGGGGGGATTGACCACTGAGAGCAGCAGAGGACCGTGGATCCCGGTATCAATATTGTCAGCTCCGTTAAAGATACATATTCCGGTGAGCCGTTCCCGGAGTTTTGTTTCCCGGGGCCCGGGCGGAAATGGGACAGGTGTTCCCAGATTATTGTCGATATCAGCCCCGGAAAATATCAGGAGTTTCAACATCTCCTCAGACCAGGGCAGAAATCCGCTCAAGGCAATCCCCGTCAGGGAGCGTTTCTCATTTCTTCCATCGGTAAAGAGAGAATCCGGATCTATCTCCCCTGCCCGCAAAGCACGCATTATCCTATTGGCGATGTGTGCTTTGGGCTGATCGAACCTGAAAGGAGTTTTGCATTTTTTCAGGCAATCGCCGATCTCCTTTTGCAACTCCGGAGAACAGCTGATACGGCTGGCTCTCTCTTTGCGTCTGTTTTTGCGTCTGATCAGATTTTCAAGAGTGCGTACCCGCTCAACAAAGAATTTTTTTCTTTCATCAGAAAATGCAATCCCTTTTGCCTCCGGAGATTTGAGATATGCCAGGATCTTGCGGCTTTCATTCAAACGGACAGCCAAAGTTCGTGGTTGTGAAGTGTCGATAAAAGAGGCAACAACAAATTCTTTTTCAGATTTTTTTATTTTTTCCGGCGATGTAACTGGGGGTGAACTTTTTTCATTATCTGCGTTTTTCACTTCAATATCGATCTCTGAAGCCTGAGTTTCCGGCTCATTTCTGTCCCAAACAGAAAAAGCAGCCACCGCAGCTGTCAAAAGCAGCAGCACCGAAAAAAGAACAGCAGCAAGGGCGTGCTTCGGGATTTTTTTGTTCCGGATAAAGGTGTGTTTTCCCTGCCGGACATTTTCAATCACGCTCAACAAAGCTCCGGCATTCTGAGGCCGTGCATCAGGATTCTTGGCCATCATAGATTCGATCATTTCCATAAAAGGGGTACTCAGCTTCACAGACAGGGCAGACAGCGGCAGAGGTGTTTTATTCAGCACATTGAGAAGCGTTTCCACAGGAGTGATACCGTTATAGGGTTTCACGCCGCTTGCGAGCTGGTACAAGGTCACCCCCAGAGAATAAATATCCGACCTGATATCCACAGTGTGAGGGGAACGGCACTGTTCAGGACTGGCGTAAGCAGGAGTTCCTATGACCACATTATCCTGCGTGATCGTGTATCCTTCTGCGGATTCTTCCCAAGCGGTTTTGGCAATACCGAGATCCATAAGTTTGTAGCTGCCTTCTGCGGTACGCATAATATTTGAAGGCTTGATATCCCGATGCACCATCTGCTGTTTTTCCAGTTCAGTCAGAGCCAAAGCCATATCCCGGGCGATATTGAGCAGTTCCTTTTCCGGCAGAGTCTTTCCCTCATCCAGCAGCAGATTCCCCCCTTCAAGGAATTCCATAGCGATATAAAGGAACCCTGTATTGGCATCACATCCGATATCATAGACCCGGACAATATTGGGATGTTCAAGCAGATGAAAACACTTGGCCTCTCTCAAAAATCTTTTATTGGCGTAAGCTTGCTTTTCACCGCCGAAATTCTTGATCACCTTGAGAGCAAAGGTCTGGTACAAAAGCAAATGCTGTGCTTCATAGACCTCTGCCATACCGCCGTGACCGACGAAACGGACGATCCGGTATTTATCAAAAATGGTTCCCGGAGTCAGAAGAGTGCCTTTTTCTTTTTTCCAGATGCCGACAGCAGCTCCGCACCGGGGGCAGCGATACTCTCCGAAACTGTTTTTTTCCAACTGCAGAAAACACTCAGGGCAGATCTCTTTCCCGGAAGTCATTGTTTATCTCCGGAATGTTCTCTGCCGGGAAGAGAAGAACTATCGGCGGCAAAACGTAAAATCGCCGTCCGGAACTTTTCAGCACTTCTTTTTTCCTCAATGACCCGTACATAACGCCGGCGGCAAAGTTCACAGCGTTTCAAGTGCATACGGCAGAGGAAACGGAACCACAAAGTGCCTGTTGAATTGAACAGATGTTCGATTTCATACTCTTCAAAGTGTCGCATAGTCAAACTCTGTTACAATTTTTCCAACTCGTGTACGGTACGGCGCAGAAATTCCAGTGCCCGGCATTTATTGATATAGACAGCATTGACCGATATTCCCAAAGCTGCGGCAACCTCTGCAGGAGGGAGTTCCTGCATAACATACATATAAAAGGAACGGAACGAAAGTTCTTCCATCTCTTTCTGCAGCAATTTAAATGCCTCTGCACAAAGATAATTATGCCATTCAGCATCCCATTTTTCATCAAATGCAAAATCCATCAATGCCGGATTGGCAAATTTTTCTGCGGAAGCAGCAGAACGCTTCTTTAGTATGGCAAAGATTTTTGTCTTGGCGATTTCCTGAAGATAAGAACGGAATTTCCCTTTGGAACGATCATAACGAAAGGTCTTTGACCCCATAAAAAAACCGACCATCACATCCTGTACGAGTTCATTGTTTTCGGTTTCACTCAATCCCCATTCACGACCGCAATACCGGATCAGCGGGGAATAGATCTCGTGAAATTTACTCCAGGAAATCTCATCTCCGTCACTTATTTTTTCCAAAAAAGAAACATCTGTTGTAAAAGACACTGTTCCACCTGTCTGCATTAATGTATTATTTTTTAATATATTACTTCAATGCCAATATTACAAATAAAATACAGTGTATTTCTCAAGATAAATCAATCTTTTTAAAAAATTCCCCTCAATCGTTCACTTTTGTACATTGTTCAGGGGCAGAAAGTGAAACAATTTTGCCGTCAACAACGTCGATCAGGATCTTTCCCCACGGAGTAGGCACTGCTGCCGATGCCGTGATTCCCGGCAGGGGAGCGACACGGAATTTACGCCAGCCATCTTCAAGAACTTCAATCCCCAGAAAAAGTTGGGGCAGCAGAAAGAGGGGACCTGCGCTCCAGGCGTGGCAGAGACTTTTACCGAAAGGCCGGTCGTAAAATGCAAGATGTTCATTTCCGGAATGTGCCGGATCAAAGCCTTCCCAGAAAGTGGAAGCCCCCTCTCTGAGCATACCGCCCCAGATTTCTCTGACCTTGGCGACAGCTTCCCAAGGGGCGTTGCAGCAACTCAAGGCCATAGCTTCAAACACCGACATATAAGGAGTTCCCACAGGGGGCAAATTTTTTTCTGTCAATGCCTTTTTTATAAACTCTGTACTTATTCCCTCAGCAACTCCGGCTGTCACGGCAAGCAAATTGGCGTGACGTGAAAATTCCTTTGCATCCGGAGCAACGGTAAAAAGTCCTTTTTCAGAATCAAAACACTTTTCCTGTACAACAGTGACAAGCTGTGCGGCAGTATTTTCAAGTATTTCGCTCCGTATGGGATCATTCATTCTCCGGGCGAGTCGGGAGCCTGCACGCAAGGCCATAACAAAGAGCATCTGCAATGCAGTTATTTTTTCCCCGGGGACCCAGTCAATAAAAAGCCAATCTCCCGGACGGTCTGCACGGAGAAATCCTCGTTCCTCCCGGAGTGTCAGCAAAAAATCCAGCGTTTCACTGATGCGGGGGTATTCCAGTTCCAGAAACTCCCGGTCAGCAAAGTAAAGTTGGTAAAGGTCGTGATTGATAATGTACCAGAGAGTATAATCCACAATAGTGTTGATGTGGGCGACCTTGACACTGACTGCCCCCAGAATAGAGAGCGTATCTCTGACAAGCTGGCTGTTTCCAAAAGAATAAGCATTGCCCAACAGAGAAACAGCCAGATCTCCGGCCCAGGGCAGCCGATCCCGTTTGATGCCGTCAAGCAGAAAATTCATCATACACAAACGCAAAGTGTAAGCACTGTGCATCCAGATCTTTGTCATTTCTCCGTCTTCCGGAAGGGAAAAGGCCCCCTTGTACTCAACAGGCTGAAAGAAACCTTTAAGTTTCACTTCCGGAGCGGAAGCATTTTCAATCTGGATATATCTGAATGCCAGCGGAACTTTACTGACAAAAAATCCGGGTTCCCTGGAAATCAGTTCTCTGGTCTGTTCTTCAACGCCGGGATCACGGTTTTCCATTTCGGCCCGGCTTTCGCCCACATAGATCTCCGGCTTTTCCTCTGCAGCACAGCGGATCTCAACGATTCCCAGCACCTCGGTGTTGAAATCCCACACATTTTCTGCGATCTGCCGGGGGCAAAGTTCCATTTGAGCCATAGGAGCGTGATGCGGAGCAATACCGTCAGCTCTTGCGGCACAATTGACGGCGGCACTGTATTCCCGGCCGTCGGGAGAATAGGACCAGTTTTCTTTTTTTACAGGACACCAGAGTGCGGGAACTTCCCGGGTTATATCTTCACATTGGATGCACAAAATCACCTCTGCCTCTTCCGGTATAAGTACTGAATGTTCCTTTTCCGGCTCTGCGGCAGTCAGGATTTTTCTGCCGTTGACCCAAAGTTCAAAATCCCCGGTCGTCCTGAATATGAAAATCTCATTTTTTTCAAAACTGTTTTTGAAAAATGCTCTTGCGCCGGGGACCCGGCGGAACTTGGTATAACCGACCTTGAGTTTTGCTTCATTTTTTTCCCGGAACATCCGCTCGAGAATAAAGGCTTCCCGTTCATAATGCCCGTAAAACCACACTCCCTTTCCCGGAAATTCAATCGGGTATTGACCTTCTGCAGAATAAGCGGGATCTATATTGAACATTGCGGAGTCTGTATGTGCTCTGGACAACATTATTTTTTCCTTTCTGAAGTAAAAAGAGATTTGCCTTTTATTTTTCGGCATCTTTTTTGTTTGTATAAATGAGTCTGTATTCCCGGCCGTTAGTCCGGGGATCACTGCCGTCAGAAGTCCGGAACACAACCAGATTCTGCCAGCGTTTCCACCCTTTCAATGCCTTACCGTTTTCGGTAAAAATATGCCTTTTCCAAGCGGCGTCAACCTCCCTTTTGACAGCGGGGGGAGCAGGATAGACCAGTACGTCTTCCGGGGATTCGTTTTTCAAAGAAGCACACCAAACGCCGGATTCTTTGGCTCCGGGCATCGGGATTATTTTTTCAAGTTTCTCATTAAAAGAAGGTTTATCTTCCCATTTCCAATCCTTTTCTGAGGTATATTTGAAAACATATTTTCTGCCGTTTTCAGCGGGATCGCTGTTGTCAGAAGTATTCATCATCAGAGTGCTTCCGGTGCAGCTCCAGCCGGGATATCCATTCTCCCTGATGTATACGTGCGGGAAGGCTCCGGGGCCGATCACCTTTCCGTCTTCATAAAGACGCATACGCTTGACAGCAAGGCGGTAACGGATCACGCCTTCCGCATCCAGATTTCTTTCAAGTCCCCAATCCTGAAACACCGGATTTTTCAGTTGAGCGACACAATATTTATGCTGCGGATAAGAAGAACGGCCGATTTTTGTGATTACTTCAGTCCGTGATTCCACATCCTGCCAGCGGTATTTGTAATTGAAACATTCTTTTTCAGTAATACCGGCTTTACGCAAAGTTTCAAGGGCATAAGGCAAAGTGTTCCAATAAAGCAAACTTCCCACACTCAAATTGGGGATGTTCCATTTTTTGTCAAGCTGATCCATTGTGCCGTTGACAGGAATAGTGTGATCATTGTCTGCCACCCGTTTCAAAAGATAGACCATTCCTTTCAGCGTTTCATAATTGTAAGCTGACGGCTCATACTTGCAGGCAAGCACAGCTGCCGTGTAAGGGGGATATCCTTTGGGAAGCAAAGGGGAACGGTAACGGGGAGCATAACATTTGACACCTTTAAGGACCCTTTCTTTAAGAACTCCCGGCATAATGGAGTCTATAAAAATGTATCCGGGAGCATCATAGGAATTGCCTCTGAAATTATCGTAACGAGGAACTTTTTTCTCTGCTTTAAGATCTTTTTTAAATCGTTTCAAGTATTTTTCTTTGCCGGTGATCTCATAGAGCCGCAGAGAAATAAAGCGGCCGTAATAAGCTGTTTCATTGGAACACACAAGGTCAAGAACTTCAAGAAAACGCTCTTCCCCCGTGAGCAAATAGGCATAAATACCGTCATCTGAAGTATATCCGTAGGCAACGGGGGGAGTTCCCCAGTGCTGCTGATCGTGACGGCGTTCCCTGCCCACCATAGGAGTCCCGGGCCAGTAGCAGTATTTTTTGTCCCGGGGCCAGTAGTGAACTGTGTCCACATCGGCAAGGTGCCACGAAAAATCCAATCCGTCCCGCAGGATCCGCTGATCTCCGGTACGCATAAAGTGCATATAATAGCCGGTCGCCATCGAAAAGTCACCGTTGCTCCAGCCGGTATAACCGCGGAAAGGAGAACTTTCAGGCGAACTGTCCCCCATATGATCTTTCATTCCGTGGGCCCCGAGCGGTATATCTCCCCAATCCATCATACCGTCAAAATGGCCCTGACGTTTGAGATTATACAGATATTCAAAACTGAAATCGAGCAACGCATCCAGTTTGGGAAATCCGTCACCTCTGACCATATATTCCCCGCAGGCAAGGGTGTTGCGCCAGTAGCGGGGAGACTTGGTGGGAAGTTCAAGTTTGTTGACCCGGTCGGCAATATGGGGATTGCTCCAGGAAAGATAAAGATCGTGGGTTTTGGCCACACCGTAACCGCCGGCGGGATTCTCATAATCAAGGTAACGGCGATCCACCTTTTTCCGGCGGCGCAGATCCAGCACGGCACCGGTACTTTCGGGCCAGATATGAAAAGAAAGAGCCTTTTTGTCACAGGCGATCTCTTTTGGGAAAAGCCTGGCAAAATCCTTGACCACGGCAGTCAGTTTTCCATCTTGGATCACCCCTTTTCCGGCAGGGGAACTTTTTTTCCGCCACGAGACCATATGATGAAATCGGGGCGTGCCTTTCACCAATTCACGCTGCACTGTTTTTCCCGGACGGTTGACCTTGAGGATCATAGAACGCAAAAAATTGTAATTTGGGTCCAGAGAACAGATAAAGGTGGTCTGGATCCTCACAGTGTCTTCGTTTTTCCAGAGAGAAACACGAATAATGTATTTGTATCCGGCATCTCCTGCAATACGCACCACTGCCCGCTGGGGGCCGTTGGTCTCAACGGTAACGGTACGCTTTCCTTTTGAAGAAAAGTAACGGAACTTTTGGGCTTTTCCGGCATTTTTCATCCAGTTTTCCCCTTCACAGATGCCGGGATCATCAAGCTGAAACTTTGTCAGCAATTCCACATTTCCCTTTTCACCGGGAGCTTCGTAGTAAAAAAGAGGCCCCGACTGCGGAAAAGTTATCCTGACCCGTCCGTTGGAAAGAATACCGTTTTTGTAAAGCGGTGTTCCGGGATGAGCCTTGCCAACTGTAAAATCCCCCTTGAAATTATGGGGCAGATCAGTATCAAAAAGGGCCCACTTGACTGAACCGTCCGGCCAGCGGCCGTTGACTTTAACTTGAAGCGGCTTGCCGTTCAAATTAAGTTTTGACGCATCCTTTACAGCTCCCTGTTTAAAAGGAAGCCCGAATGTCACAGGTCCACTTTCCCCCCGGTAGACCAAAGTATCTTCTCCTTGCAGGGTGAAGATAACAAGAAAAACAAACCAAAGCAGATTTTTCATAACTTTTACCCGTAAAAGTATTGGATGAGCACTTTTTCTGAGTACCTTCCGGATAATTTAGTTGCAAATCAGAAATTTTCAAGCCCGTAAAAAAAATTTTTGCATTTTTTCTCCTCTTTCCTTGACAAAGAGGAATTGAAAGGCTATAGTATGTACCAGAGTGTACCATTTTTGTTTTAACAACATTGACTTGTGGGAGATATTTTGTTCTATGACAGAAAATGAAATACTGCTCTACCGCAAGGTGGAACGTGAACTGGAAGAGAGGCTGAAAAAGGGTATCCTGAAAAGAGGGAGCCGGATTCCCGGTGAACGCCAGCTTGCCTGTGAACTTCAGGTTTCACGGGGAACTTTGCGCAGTGCCCTTGAAGAGTTGGAAAAACGCAATTTTCTGCTGCGTGTTCCCGGTAAAGGGACCTTTATCCGCGACAACGGTATGACTGTCCGCAACATAACCATCGGCTATCTCTTTCCTGAGCCTGAAATTTCTCTGGTCTTTCAGAATTACTCAAACTACGCCATCAACTCCGAAGTGTGGCGGGGCATTATGGAGTGCTGCGCCGCCCGGGGAGTCGTTGCTTCCTTTATTCCGGCACAATCTCACGGTTCAGCAAAAACCAACAGAGAAATATTGGCAAGACTCAGAGAGAAGTGTTCCGCAGTCATATTGCCTTCACACGAATTTGAAGAGCTGGCTGAACTTCTTACTCAGGAGAATTTTCCTTTCTGCTTTACCGACCTTTCAGAACGTTTCCCCTGCATTTTTTACGATGTGGCAGGAGCCGCCGCAGCGGCCGCAAGCAAATTGCTCAGCAACCGCTGCCGTTCAGTCATTATGCTCTCATTGAATAAAAGCCGGAGAAAAAACACTTTCTCCACCTGGGAAACCAAAGTCGAAATTTTCAAAAGTAAGTTTAAGGCCGCAGGATTTCCCATTCCTGAGGAGAACATCATCGAACTTCCCTGTGAAGATATGGAAATCCTGCCCGCTCTGAGGAAGATCCTCCCCGAGGATCGGCCTCTGCCGGACAGTTTTTTCACCGCCACCCCTATGGTATCCTTCGGACTGCTTCACATTGCCGCAGAACGGCACTGGCAAATCCCCGAAAAAGTCCAGATTATGGGCTACGCCAATAATATGAATATGCGCCGGACTATTCCGGAGCTGACCTATATCGAACTTCCCCACGCCGCTATCGGAAGAAGAGCGGTGGAGCATCTGACTGAAAAAATACTTTCCGGCAGAGAGATCCCCCGAAAAACCATACTTGAAGCAACCCTCATTCAAGGAGAAACAACAATATGAAAAACTCTCATCCTGCCGTGTGTCCAAGCCGTTGCTCATTCACGCTGCTTGAATTGCTGGTGAGTACTACTTGTCAAATAGGTGTTTTGCCGTTGTATCTCTTCAAAAAAACAATCAGAAAAATGCCTTATAATGCTTGCAAAGCAAGCGCTTCATACACCAACGGTGTGCTTCATATTTGCCGAAGGCAAATGCTTCATACGGTGAAACCGTGCTTCACTCAATCAGCGTTCACGCTGATTGAACTATTGGTAAGCAAAACTTGTCAAATATGTGTTTATACTTTGCGAAAAATTGCCTCTTGCCTTAATATTTGCCATTGCAATCCTGCAAAATGCGGGATTGTCGGTTTTGCAAATGCAAAAACGGCAATCCACCAAAAGTTTTTGGCAAGGATGGATGGGGCCCGGGGAAGGAAGGGAGAACCTTTTTTCAAAAAGGGTTCCCTTCCTTCCCCG
>JAZUPO010000095.1:0-3828 GCA_045605205.1 Victivallaceae bacterium | reverse complement strand
CATTATAAAACTGACCGATGATGTGTTCAAGGCTCCGGATTTTGATGCCGCTGCCGCCTTGACGGTCAACAGCTCTCATTCGCTGCTGCGTTTCAAAAGTGCCGTGCTAATTGAGGTCGGTTCAGAAAAAAAGCAGGTCATCGCCCAGTACGGCCAAACAGATCTTTATCCCCATACTGAGCAGGCTCAGCTGCAAAAGGTGTTGGCCGCCAATATTGATTTTTCTGAAAACAATATGCACTTGCTCACCCGGGAGTATCTTTCATATATGGAAGGCAAAGGGGCGGACGCACTTTCTCAGCTTCTCGAAGGGGACGATCCCATCCTTGCCATCAAGATGGAGCCGCCTTCATTTATCGGGGATCCGGGATTTTATTTTGTGTGGATGCTTGAATTTTCGGGGAGTGTCCCCGATTACGCAAAAAATGCTTCAAGCGTTCTTGCCCGAAACTTTGCTCAAGCCCTCTTTGCCCGCCGCTGCTGCAGCAGAATGGGGAAACTCCGCACTGCAAAATTGAATAAATGGTTTCTCCGGGCCGCTGTCGCTGCTGTTGTGCTTGTTACGATGTTTATACCGGTTCGTGAACGGCTCAATGCGGAGTTTGTCCTAAAAGCTCCCGAGATAACGACAGCATACGCCTGGTTTGACGGGCCGATTGCCAAAGCGTTGAAACAGGACGGGGATCCGGTCAAAAAAGGGGAAACGATCCTTTGTTACGATTTGAATTTGCTCAACTTCAAACTTGCCAATGCCAAAAATCAATTGGCAGAAGCTGAAAAAGAATATGACCTTGAGAGCCGTGCTTCATTTGTGGACCGTGAAAAATTAGGGAAGGTCAAACTCCTTGAAGCCCGACTTAATACCGCTGCTGTTGCTGTCAAAGAAGCTCAGTGGTATCTTGCCCATTCAAAGATCCTTTCTCCTGCTGACGGACTTCTTGTTCTTGCCGGCGGCCGTGCGGATCAGATTGAAAACAAAGCCGTACGCACCGGGGATAAACTTTTTGATATTTACGGCGGCGATGGGATCGTTGCAGAGATCCAGGTGAATGAACGTGAAAGTTCTATTCTTGCCGGAAAACTTGAAGCTGTCCTCTTCCCTTATACTGCCCCCGAAAACGGTTTGAAAACAGAAATCATTTCAGTCCGCAAGATTCCGGAACTTTCAGAACAACGCGTGTATTGTTATACCGTCAAAGCCAAGGTTATCGACCCCGCAGGAATGCGTTACGGTATGCGCGGAATTGCCAAACTTCAGGGCGAGCGTATCCCTATGTGGTACTACCTCTTCCGGAGTCTGGTGATTTACTTACGGTGGTTCTAAGTGGCTGAAGCAGGCAGAATCCGTACCGGTATGCTGCGGGAGGATATCAAGATCATTCCTCCCGGCCGTCACGGTGCCTATACGATGATCTTTGATCCCGTCAGTGAGGCCTATTTCAAGATTTCCCCTATGGCGGCACAGATCATTGCCAAGCTGGACAAAGATTATGATTTGACCGAATTTCACGCTAAACTCAACCGGTTGGGCATATTTGTTTCCCTTGAAGAATTGAACGAGCTTCTCTTTTTTATTTCCGGAAATAACCTGACGGTTCCCGAATATGGGAAATATGAACAGAAAAGGGCACAGTTTGCCCGGATGAAAAAGGTTTCCTGGCTGCTGAAAGTTTCTTCATATTATGTGTATTTCAAGCTGCCGCCCTTGCATCCGAGACGATTTTTTGAAACAATTTCACCGTATGTGAGGTTTCTGGTCTCAAAACCTTTGCTGTGGCTCTACTGTATTCCTGCTGTGCTGGGATATTTGCTTGCTTTGCGTAACGCGGGGGAAGTCCGGGATGCCTTTTGGGCTTCACTTTCCTGGTCTGGACTTGTAAAGTATTTTTTGGCGATTATCCTGTTAAAGATCATTCACGAATCATCTCACGCCCTTGCTGCAATGCGTTTCAAGTGTCCTGTCCGCGAAATCGGAATAAGTGTTATTTTTCTTTATCCGCGTTTTTTTACCAATACCACCGACAGCTGGAAACTGCCGCGACGACAAAGGCTGCTTATTGACGGAGCCGGCTTGATCGGCGAGATCATTTGCGGCGGTATCGCCGCTCTTTGCTGGAGTTATCTTACGCCCGGGGCGGCAAAATCAACGATGTTCTATATTTTTGCCGTGAGTACCTTGAGTACGCTCCTTGTGAACGGCAATCCGCTGATCCGCTTCGACGGATACTATATTCTCTGTGACTTGCTCAATGTAGAAAACCTGATGCAGCGTTCCGTTGAATATATCAAACAGCTGTGGCGATGTTACTTTTTCCGGGTGACATCGCCGCCTCAGGAAGAAAGACCGGTGCTTATGTGCACGTTTGGGATTGCGGCTTGTATTTACAAATTATTTCTTTATGTGTCAATTATTCTTATTGTTTATAATCAATTCATTCAAGTGAAAGCGGTGGCGGCAGTTATGCTTTATTCTCTCGGACTTCTTCCGGTGCTCAAGGAAGCAAAAAGTATCCGTGCTATGTCAAAAAGGGCAGGGGGCAAGGTGAGTTGGACCTTTTCACTTATTACTTTGGGGGTCGGGATCGGTATTCTGTTTCTGCCTCTTTCCTGGAATGTGAAACTTCCGGGCGAGATCAAGGCAAGTTCCACCCGGCTTGTCAGCGTTTCCGAAGCCGGATATCTGAAGAGTGTCTGGCCGGAAGGTGCTGTGAAATGTAAAAAGGGCGATGTACTTGCAGAACTTGAATCTCCATTGGGAGATTTGGAAATCACCAAAGTGGAATCTGCCCTGAAAGAAGATTCGGTACTTGTCGATTTGCAGCAGTCAGACCGCAAGACCTTTGGAGACAGCTTGCTGACATTGCAAAAAATGGACGGCAACCGCAAGGTGCGGGATGAAATGCTCCGCAGGAAAAAGCAGCGTTTGATCAGAGCCGATATCGACGGAGTGTTTATTCCCAGGATCTTCAACCTTTCAAGTTCTTATTTTATGCCTAACGGACTTGTTATAGGTGAAATCATTTCCGGACAGACAGTGGTGTGTGCCTACGCCACTGAACAGGAAGTCAAACTGCTGAAAAAAGGCCAGAGTGTTACTGTGTCTTTGCCGGATACCTTTACGACAATAAAAGGAAGAATTAAAGAAATCGATCCCATTCCCGCTAAATTGACCAATTCTCCCCTGCTGCAGATGTATGGCGGTGAACTGGCTGTTTTCCCCGACGAAACAAAACCCGGAGAATTTTACTCTGCCCAGGCTTTGTACCGTGTCGAAATCGTGCCTGATGAAAAAGTGAACAATCTCTTTTTACACGGCAGGACTGTAAGAGCCAAGGTGCACAGACGGGATATGCTTGCCAATGAAATCTGGAACTTCCTTGTTACAGCTTTCCGCCGAGAGATGTAAATGCGTCTTTGCATAAGGGAAAACGTGATTTTTTAACAAAAATGCAAAATTCTTTAAATTTGAGCTTGCATTTTAAAAAAATGCGGTGTATATTAGAAAATCGTCACTGATGCTTGAACTCAACGCTCAAACAAAGGTGATGAGGCTGATAGAAAAGTTTGAAAAAACTTTGAAAATCGATTTGACAAACGCTTTGAAGTGTGATATATTAAAAAAACATTGCGTCTTTCAGGGGCTTGCTCCTGATGAGCAGCAGTGCTGATCAAACTTCAAAAAAGTTCGAAAAAAATTAATAATCCGGCTTGACAAATATGAAAAGCTGTGATATATTAAGCAACCGTCAAATTCCTTGAGAGTTTGACAGCTGATTGAAAATTGAATAGTGCGATGTGAACCTTGAAATTCACTTGAGAACTCAAATT
>JAZUPO010000094.1:0-3992 GCA_045605205.1 Victivallaceae bacterium | reverse complement strand
ACCAGAGTGACTGGCGTGCCATTGACAACGAAGGCGTTTTGAGAACCGGTTTCAGCAAACCGGTCGCCCCCGGAAAGCCGGCTCCTGACATTATGGTCCATTTGCGTATTGCCGCCTATTTGTGCGGTCTTGGAGAAATCGGTTGGAGCAAGATGCTCATTACTCCTGAATTCGGCCCTGCCGTCCGGGTGGGACTGCTCTTTACCGAAATGGAACTTGAGCCGGATCCCATTTACGAAGGCCCTCAGCTCTGCAATCGCTGTATGGCCTGTGCCCGGGCCTGTCCCGGACACAGTATCAGTACCGAAAAATCGGTCAAAGTCACCGTCGCCGGACACGAACTGGAGTGGGGCGAAATAGATACCGAGGGATGTGATCTTGCTTTCCGGGGGGCGGAAGAGGGCAAGGGCAACTATATCAAGGGGTCTGATCAATACCGTCCCAATGCCATTTCTCCCTTTTACCAGGCTCCGCCCAAAGTCTACAACGCCGGTAAAGCGGTCTGCGGTGCAGGCGGCTGTACCCGAGCCTGCCTTGCAAGTCTCGAAGCCCGGGGCGTTTTGACCCGTAAGATGAAAAAGCCCTTCCGCCGTTACAAGCCCTGGAAGGTGGATTGGAGCAACTACGAAGAAGAAATGAAAAATCTTCCCGGCGGCACCATCGGCATCAACACCAAACTGGATACCGACTGAGGTCTTGTATGACAGATATCAACGTAAAAAAAGCACGACTTTACCGTTATTTCAAAGGTAAGCCAATTATCTGGGTCCCCTTTTGGGGGATATCCAAACTCCGCCGCCGGGGACGGAGCTTTGCCGGTGAAATTCCGGGGGATATGCTTTCCTATGACAAGTGGTATGCCCGGATGCTATCGTCAGAGACCTTTGACAGTTTAGCTGAAATGGGGGTCAATCTGGTTATTCTGCCTTTTTCTCTGGGGGGAACCGGGGAACAGGAAAAGCAGGAACACGAAGATTTCCGTCAGGCTGCCCTTCTTTGTGCTCAGAGAAATATTGCCGTTCTGCCCTATTTGCAGTACCAGAATATCTTGCAGGAGTCAGCTTTACAAAACTTTGACACTTTTGCTGTTGCTCCCGGGGGCGGAGTCCGGAGTTATGCCTATTACCGCAGGACTTTGTGTCAGAGTTCAGAAGATTTCAGAAGTTACTTCAAGGGATTGATCCGTAAAGCCCAGAATCTGGGAGCCAACGGTGTCTGGATCGACAACTCTTATCTGCATCCTTGTGTCTGTCCGGAATGCAGGGGAAAATTTGCCCGCTTTTTATATGAAGAAAGACCGCAGCTTCTTGAAGAACTGAAACTGATCCCGGAAAAAGTGGAGATCCCGGAATATATTTCAACGCACAGCAACGATCCTGTTATGCAGAGTTTTCACGATTTCAATATGAAGCGGAATCTGGAAAATATGCAAATTTTCCGGGACGAGATGTTGAAATATAATCCCGATGGACTCTTTGCTTCCAATCCTGCACTGCACCGGGGAAAGCCCAATGCTTTTTCAGGCGTTGATTTTCTGCCCTTTGCGGAACTTCACGACATTCTTTACATTGAAAACGCTCAGACTGTGGATGTGGAAGAGGGAGTCCGGCTGGGGAATTACCGGGCTTTTGCCGACTGCGAAGCTGCCGGTGTTGCCGCTGTCAGCGGCGGCTGGCGGCATAAAGTACCTGACCCCGGAGTGGAAAAAAGTTTTGTTTCCAGGATGCCGGAGCCTTATGAGATCGCTCCTGCCATTTTTGAACCTCTGCTGGGGGGCAGTATGACTGGCGCCTTCTGGCTGATCCGGGAAACTCCGGATAAATTCTGCACCTGCGGCGGGGATAAGGAGAGGGGATACTTTGAGTATCCGCCTATGAAAGAGCGTCTGCAATCCATTTTTTCTTTTGTGAAAAAATTGCCGGGAGAAAGTTTCAATCCCGCTTCCACCGGAGTCCTTTTTGCGGAACAATCGTGGAAATTTGATTACGGCTGTTTTGAAAGTTCCCGTTATTCTGTGACCGAAGCGTTGAGTTCCGCCAATATTCCCTGGCGTATGGTCACTGATCTTGAAGATACAAAAGAGTTGAAGCTGCTGGTCGTTCCCACTGCAAGATGTATGAGCGATGAGTTGATCGGCAAACTTGAGAAAAAAGCCCAAGAGGGGGTGCAGATCCTGCTTGTGGGGGCCGATTCCGGGTATTTCAACGAAAATATGCTCCGCAGGAATGATTCTCCTCTGGCTCTTCTGGCTGGGAGCAGCCGTTACGGAAAAGAACCCGTTTCACATTGCGGCAACTGGCATCTGCTCCGGGATGACGGCGTAAGAGGCAGTAATTTTCAGCATCTTTCAGTTTCAGGAGCCCCCTTTTGCCGTGCCGGATATCTGATGTCCGGAACTCTTGCTGCAATGGTGAGAGAGTTGAATCCTGCCGGATTTACCGTTGAAGGTGATGTGGCGGCGGTTTTGCGTTGTACACCTGAAAAGAAAGAGTATATGCTTCTTTTGGATTATACGCTCCCGGAACGTGCTTCTCAAGTTTCAATAGAGTTTGACAGACTGCGCAAAGGTATTTATCATCCTCTGGCGGGGGGGAGCGTTGCGTTTGAACAAGAAAAATTTGTGATAAACGAGTTCCGGACATTCGGATTTATTGAATTTTTTAACTGAACAAGGAGAAAAAATGAAAAAGTTATTTCTGATGTTGCTCTGTGCAGCTGTCGCTGCCGGTGGGGCCGAAGTGAAAAAAACAGTTTCCCCAAAGAAAAAGGTTCTTCCTGTCATTGCTTCAGAGGTGGAATTTATCAGCAGTTATGACAAAAAGCCCCAAAAGGCCCTGGCTTATTTTGCAAAAGCCAAAGGAGCCCGGCCTCTGGTGGTGGCTTTGCATACCTGGAGCTGTACTTATAAAAAAGCTGCCAGCTATTTTTCTTATGCCAAGAAAGCCGACGTTCATATGATCGCTCCCGATTTCCGGGGAAAGAATACGGTAGGCGATCCCCTTTCTATGGGATCTGATGCGGCTGTCGCTGATATCGTTTCTGCTGTTGAATGGATGAAGAAAAAAGTCCCGGTCGATAATGACCGCATCTATATCATCGGCGGTTCAGGCGGGGGACATATGGCATTGCTGATGGCGGGCCGTCATCCTGAGATCTGGGCGGGCGTTTCCGCCTGGTGTCCTATCAGCGACATTAAAAAATGGTGTGAATTCCATAAAGGCAAAGGATATGGAGCCCATATTATCCGCAACCTCAAGGGAGATCCCAGAAGTGATGCCAACGCTGCCAAAGAAGCAGCACGGCGTTCCCCTGTGACCTGGCTTGCCCGGGCCAAAAATGTGGCTGTGGATATCGGTACCGGCATCCACGACGGACACAAAGGGAGCGTCCCCATCAGTGAAGCCTTCAACGCCTACAACTGTCTGGCTGCTCCTGCGGATAAGGTGGCGGAAAAGGATATTGACTTTATGGTCAAAAACGAAAAAGCTCCTGCCGGGACTCCTGAGTTCAAAGATCCCGGTTACGGCAGACGCAAGATCCATTACCGGAAAGTTTCCGGCAATGTCCGTATCACTATTTTTGAAGGCGGCCACAACATTCTTTCAAGTTACGGTTTTGCCTGGCTTCTCAAGCAGCGCAAGGGAAAGGCTGCTGACTGGCACCACAATTTCAAAGCCAGCGGGAAGGCTGAAAAACTGACCCGGTAAAACACCCCTTTTATAACAGTAATGCCGCAAGACAGAAAAATAGTTTTGCGGCTTTTTTTTTCAGAAAAATGTTTTGTTCCCTCTTGACAGAGTGTATTGTTTCCTTTATTTTAATAACTAAGGAGAACAATATATGCCGCGATTTCTTGAAATTTATACACTGCTCCGTTCCCGTGTCGCCTCGGGAATATTGCTTCCCGGCAGCCGTCTGCCCGCCGAACCTGAACTTGCCGCTGAGCTCAAAGTGTCAAGAAAGACCCTCCGTAAGTCGGAGGCCAAGCGGGC
>JAZUPO010000093.1:0-7593 GCA_045605205.1 Victivallaceae bacterium | reverse complement strand
CCGCTTGGCCTCCGACTTAAAAATATTCTTTCAGCGGCTTCCCCATCCTTGACGATCAGGGACGCTTAGTCGGTATCATCACCAGCAGAGATATCAAATTCCTGACCGATTACAACACCCGTATCGGCGATGTCATGACGGTCAATCCCGTTACTGCCGCCTGCGGTGTCACCATGCAGGATGCCTACCGCATCATGATTGAAAACAAAGTCGGCAAACTGCCGATGATCGACAAAGACGGCTGTCTCAAAGGACTTTTCAGTTTCCTTGACGTCCGCACCCTCATCGAACACGATGAACCTGACTACAACCGTGACAGTCATCACCAGCTCCGTTCCGCCGCCGCAGTGGGACCCTATGATGAAAAACGTATCGAAGCCCTTATCAATGCCGGTGTGGACGTGATCGTGATCGACACCGCTCACGGACACTCCAAGGGCGTGATCGACACTGTCGCTCTTATCAAAAAGAATTACGGCGACAAAGTCGATGTGGTCGCTGGAAATATCGCCACTGGTGAAGCCGCCAAAGCTCTGGCAGATGCCGGTGCTGACGGCGTCAAAGTCGGTATCGGTCCCGGTTCCATCTGCACCACCCGTGTGGTGGCAGGTGTGGGCGTGCCTCAGGTTTCCGCCGTTTACGATGCTGTGCGTTCTCTGCCTTCAGATATTCCCGTCATCGCTGACGGCGGTATCAAGCAGTCCGGCGACGTGGCCAAAGCTCTGGCCGTGGGTGCCAACTGCGTGATGATGGGCTCCGTCCTTGCCGGAACTGCCGAAAGCACCGGCGAAGTGATCCTGCATCAGGGCAGAAGCTATGTCGCCTACCGCGGTATGGGCAGTCTTGAAGCAATGAAAGCCAACGCCGGCAGCCGCGAACGTTACGGCCAGGCCGATGTGGAAGACGATCACAAACTGGTCCCCCAGGGTATCGAAGCTATGGTGCCCTATCGCGGCGATGTGAAAAACGTGATCCACCAGTTCGTTGGCGGCGTCCGTTACAGTTTCGGCTACTGCGGTGCTCAGACTCTGGCTGAGTTCCAGGAAAAGGCCAAACTGGTTCGGATCTCTTCCGCAGGTCTCCGTGAAGCTCATCCCCACGATGTGACCATTACCAAGGATGCTCCCAACTACACTTCCAGCCACTGATGAAAAAGATATTCACACTTTTTCTGCTGCTGACCGCTTTTGCCGCACTTCAGGCTGAGGTGCGGATCGGTGTGGTGGATCTTGAAAAGATCTTCAGAGAATACTACAAAAGCAAGATCGCTGAAGAACTTATCAAGCAGCAGGCCGCTGTCTATCGTGACCATTTGCGGAAATTGGATTCCGAACACCGGGCTCTGGCCGAGGCCGCCCGCCGGGCTCAGGCCGCCGCTCAGAATATCGCAATTTCAGCTGACGAACGGCAGAAAGCTCAGGAAAATGCCCGCACTACTGCAAGAGCCGTTGCCGCAAAAAAGGCCGAAGCTGAACTTTACGCCAAAGAACGTGCTATGGATATGCGTGCTTTGCAGAATAGAAAAAGAGCTGAAGTGTTGAACGATATCCAGAAGCAGATCAACCGCAGTGCTGCTGTGCTGGGCTACGGCTTTGTCTTTGACCGCTCCGGACGTACCAGTAACGGTCGCGGTGCGTTGCTCGTTTATCCTCCCCAAAGGGATTTTACCAAACACGTCATTACCGAACTCAACCGCAATCAGACTAAAAAGAAGAAAAACTCAGGAGCCAAATAAATGAAAAATATTTCTATGACTGCCGCTCAGATCGCTGAGATCGTCAAAGGAGAGATCATCGGCGATGCCGCACGGAGCGTGACCGGTGTCGCAGGCATTAAAGAAGCCTCCGCCGATCAGCTCAGTTTTGTTGGCAGCCGGAAATATGCCGATCTGCTGGGGGATGCCAAAGCAGGTATCGTGCTCATCTGTGCCGATTTGTGCAAGATCGAAAAGCCTGAGTCAACTCTGATCGTCTGCAAAAATGTGGATGCCGCCTTTGCTGCTGTTGTGGCAATGTATGCGGATGAACCTCCGGCTTTTGAAGCAGGGATCCACCCTTCCGCTGTGGTCTCCCCCGAAGCAAAGCTCGGTGCCAATGTTTCTGTCAATGCCAATGCCGTTATCGAAGCCGGAGCTGAGATCGGTGACAACACCGTTATCGGTGCCGGATGTTATATCGGCCACGATGCCAAAGTCGGTGCTGATTCCATTATCTATCCCAATGTGACCATTATGTTCCGCTGTATCGTCGGCCGCAAAGCCATTATTCACCCCGGAGTGGTCATCGGCGGTGACGGATTCGGCTTTGTTCCCGGACCTCAGGGGTTGATCAAAGTCCCTCAGACCGGTATCGTCCAGATCGACGACGATGTGGAAATCGGTGCCAATACCACCATTGACCGTGCCCGTTTCGGCCGTACCTGGATCAAGAGCAATGTCAAGATCGACAATCAGGTGATGATCGCTCACAACGTTGTTATCGGCGAAAGTTCCATTATCGTGGCTCAGGCCGGTATCGCCGGAAGTGCAGAACTTGGCCGGGGAGTCATCCTCGCTGCCAAAGCCGGTGTCAATGGTCATATCACTCTCGGAGACGGCGTGCAGGTGGCCGGTACCAGCGGTGTCTTGCGCAGTGTGCCTGCCGGACAGACCGTTGTGGGAGCTCCCGCAGAGTCTCAGCGTGAGTTTATGGCCCGGGTCGCTTTGCCCGGACGTTTTGAAAAACTTTCAAAGAAATTTGCCGCTCTTCAGCAGGAAGTTGAAGAACTCAAGGCAAAACTTGCTGAAGAATAAGTGAAATTCTTTCTTCTTTCATACATCCTTTGTGCGGCTCTTTTTCTCTGCGGAAAAGAGCCGCAGGATTCTTTGAGGGAAAAAGCTCTCAAAGGTGATCTCTATGCAATGGTCGCTTTGGGCGATGAATTTGCCAAAGGTGAGAACCGTCCCCGGAATCCTGCCCTTGCCGCCTTCTGGTACCGTAAAGCCGCTGTGCAAAAACTGCCTCTGGGACTTTACCGGTACGGCGTTGCTCTGGAATTCGGCTGGGGTGTCCCCAAGGATCCCCGATTGGCTTTTGAACAATATCTTGCGGCAGGAAAATATGCCGCCGCTCAATTGCGGATTGCCGAAATGCTCATTGCCGGTGTGCCGGGAAATAAAAAGTTGGCTCCCGTACCCAAAGATGCGGTCAAAGCTGTGACGATTATGCGTTCTCTCTGCAAAGCCAATTATTATCCGGCATTGCTGAAACTGGCAAATGTTTTGTATTCAGTTCCCGCCTGGCGGCAGAAACACGGCAAAGAAATTTATTCTCTTGTCCTCAAATCCACCAATGCTGATCCCGTGCCCCCGGAGGCCTTTCTCTTTCAGGCAAAACTTCTTCAAGAGGGAATCGGTGTGAAAAAAGATGAGATTTTTGCCCGGGCCCTGCTTGAAGTCGCTGCAGGACAGGGCAGTGCGGAAGCCGCATTTTTATTTGCTCAATGTCTGGAAAAAGGTATCGGTACTCCGGTCAATGAAAAAAAAGCCTTTGAATTTTTTTCAAAAGCCGCAGAAAAAGAGTATCCCCCCGCATTGGTCAGAATGGGAGATTACCGTTTGGAAGGAAAGTTTCTTGCACTTGATCCGGCAGAAGCATTTGCCTTTTTTTCCAAAGGGGCAGAGAAAAATTTTCCCGCAGCTTTGCGGAAAATGGGCTGGTGTTATGAAAACGGTATCGGAACTGATAAAGATTTGAAAAAGGCTTATTCCTTTTATGAACGCAGTGCCTACCTGGGGGACCCCCAGGGAATGTATCATTGCGGCAGGTGTTTTCTTGAAGGGATCGGTGTCAAAGCAGACCCCGCCGGGGCAAACTATTTTTTTCGCAGAGGAGCTGCGGCCGGAAATAAAGAGTCGATGCTCCAATTGGCCGAGTCTCTGCGTACCGGCCGGGGATGTTCTGTTGATATGGCTCAAGCCCAAAAGGTGTTGGAGCAAGCTGCAAAACTTTAACGGCAGCACATCTGGTGCTGCTGAGGTGACTCTTATTCTGTAAAATCTGCAAAAAGATATAAAAATTTCTCCTTTTGCCCTTTACTTTGCACTCTCTTGGGGATATAGTATGGCAGTGACCGGAAAATGGTCGCAAATCCTCAAAAATACAGGAAAACAAAAAATGAGTTGTACTCACCCCAATCCGCAATTCGCCCGCTCAGATTGTGTGGTTCTGAATGGGAAATGGAGTTGCCGGTTTGATCCCGGCAAAAGCGGAGCTGAACGCCACTTTGAAAAATCCCAAGGTTTTGAAATCCCCATCAATGTTCCTTTCTGTCCCGAAAGCAAACTTTCAGGCGTGGAGCATACGGATTTCATTGAGTGTATGTGGTATCACCGCACCATTTCCATTCACCGGGAATGGACAGGGAAGGTCATAGTGCTGCATTTCGGCGGCGTTGATTACAAATGCAACGTCTATATCAACGGTGTTAAAGCCGGATCTCATACAGGGGGCGTTTCCCCTTTTGCCGTTGATATTTCTGGTTTCGCTGAACCGGGCCGGGAGAATGATCTTGTCCTTGAAGTGTATGACGATCAGCGTTCTCATAATCAGGCATTCGGTAAACAAAGCCCCTGGTATGATTCCCGGCACTGTTCTTACACCCGGACAACAGGGATCTGGAGCACCGTTTATATGGAATGCTGCGGCAGCTTCAGTCTGACACGCTGCCGTATCGTTCCTGATCCGGATAACAGCTGTTTTTATTTTTCGCCTGAATTCCGTACTGCCCCCCGGGAAGGAAAGTTCAAAGTGACCCTTTCTGACGGAGGAAAAACAGTTGCTTCTGTCGAAAAATCCGTTACGCCCGGCCTTACGGTCGCGGCAGAAATTGAAAATCCCAGACTGTGGTCTCCGGTTGATCCCTTTCTCTATGATATTAAATTTGAACTCTTTGATGCCTCAGGCAGTTTGACGGATACTGTTTTTTCTTACGCCGGCTTGCGGAAGTTCCATATCGAAGGCAAAAGATTCTATCTCAATAACGAACCCATTTTTCTGCGTATGGTGCTGGATCAGGGCTTTTATGAAGCGGGGCTGTGGACCGCTCCCGATGATGCCGCCCTTGAAAATGATATCCGCCTTGCAATGAGAGCCGGATTCAACGGTGCCCGGCTGCACCAGAAGATTTTTGATCCCCGTTACCATTATCACGCCGACCGTCTGGGATTTCTCACTTTTGGAGAATTCCCCGATTGGGGAATGGGATTTTGGATGCATTTTACCAACGGACCCTGTGATGTGTACCGTTCTTTCCGTGATTACTTCTCCCAGTGGCGTGAAATTGTGAGCCGGGATATGAATCATCCTTCCATTATCGGCTGGACGCCCTTTAATGAAACCTGTTTTTACCGGGATCTTGATGAGCACCGCCGGATCCTTTCTGATGTTTACCGCCTGACGAAACAGCTCGATCCCACCCGGATCGTATGTGATTCAAGCGGCTATACTCACGCCGAAACAGATATCTGGAGCGTTCATACCTACAATCAGGATCCCAAAGCTCTTGCAGAGCAGCTGGCAACTCAGCCCGTCTATTGCAGGGAGCCTGAAAATGAACTTCAAGCCTATAAAGAACAGCCGCTTTTTGTCGGTGAATACGGCGGTGTCAAACATATCCCTGAAAGCCGGGAGCCGTGGCAGAAAGGTTCCTGGGGATACGGCAATGCTCCGGCAACCAGAGAAGAGGCTTTGCAGCGTATGCACGATCTGACGGCAGTTGCAGTGGCATCCGGTGCGGCAGGTTTTTGCTACACCCAGCTTACTGATGTCGAACAGGAACAAAATGGAGTCTGGAATTATGACAGAACACCTAAATTTTCTGAAAAAGAGTTACAAACGATTTTCTTACAACAACCTGATTGGAGCAAGTTCTGACAATTGCTGTTAAAGCAATTTTATGAAAACGGAGTTATTGCAAGATGAGAAAACATCACGAAATTGATAAAGACGCACTGGCAAAAAATTATGAAAAACAGCCATTGAGCAAGATCTTCCCCCTGGTGAGACCTTACAGGTGGCTCTTTGTATCTGCTGTTGTGGCACTGATCCTTTTTAATATGGTCGGTCTGACACTGCCCTGGATGCTCAAGATCGCCATTGACCGGGTGCTGCCCAATGCAGATTATCTGCTCTTCTGGGTGCTTTGCGGTTCTATGGTTATTATTTATCTGGTCCGCTGTCTGCTGCGGTACAT
This sequence comes from Victivallaceae bacterium, assembly GCA_045605205.1. GTDB lineage: Bacteria > Verrucomicrobiota > Lentisphaeria > Victivallales > Victivallaceae > UBA1784. The sequence continues at coordinate 1,362 of JAZUPO010000093.1, read as the reverse complement.
TTCAAGTTACCTTGTGGCTTACACCGGTATCCGTCTGATCGTTGATCTGCGGCAAAAGGTGTTCCGGCATCTGCAGAGTTTGTCTCTGAGATTTTACGAAGAATACCGGACTGGTAAACTGATTTCCAACGTGATCTCCGACGTGGCACTGCTCAATATGCTGATGCACGTTATGACCCAGTTCGGCGAACAGCTGTTCCAGCTTTTCCTCATTATTATGCTGCTGATGTTTATCAACTGGAAAATGGCTCTGATCGTTCTTATATCGCTGCCCATTCACGTCCTGAACTTTCATTACTTCCGAAAGGTCATCCGCAAGGATTCAATGGTCATTCAGGAAAAGATGTCCGAAATTTCAGCCAACCTTTCAGAAACACTCACCGGTGTCAAGGTGGTCAAATCCTTTGCCCGGGAACACGCTGAATGTTTGAGCTTCTTTCAAAATATGCGTCCCATTGTGGATATGCAGATGCGTGTGACGGTCGATAACGTGGGGTTGTGGACCGTGTGCGATATGCTTTCACTTTTTACTTACCTCGCCACCATCGGTTCTGGAATTATGTTCGTCCAGAACGGGACTGTTTCCATCGGTGAATTTGTGGCGTTTTACAGTTACGTCGGTATGATGCTGACGCCGATCAGCTCCCTTTCTGGTATGTCTGTTACCTTTGCTCAGGGTATGGTCGGTGCCAGCCGTATTGTGAAACTGCTCAATACCATCCCTGAAATCAAGGAATGCGAAAATCCTCTGCATCCTTCAAATCTTACCGGACATATCGAATTCAAGCACGTTTCTTTCTACTATACCAAAGAAAAACCCCCCGTTATCAACGATTTTTCTCTGACCGTGACCCCCGGACAGAAAGTGGCTCTTGTCGGCCCCAGCGGTTCGGGAAAATCCACATTGAGCAACCTGCTGCTGCGTTTCTATGATGTCAACTCTGGTGTTATCAAGGTCGATAATCTGGATATCCGACGCCTGAGTCTCGATGCCTACCGGAGCAATATCGGCGTGGTGCTTCAGGAACCATTCCTCTTTTCCGGCACGGTGCGGGAAAATATCAGCTATGCCAAACCTGAAGCTACCGCAGAGGAAATCGAAGAAGCCGCCCGTATGGCAAACGTTGAGGAATTCATCACTCAGCTGCCGGATGGCTACGATACCATTATCGGTGAAAACGGTGCTTCTCTTTCCGGTGGGCAGAAACAGCGTCTGGCTATTGCCCGGGCCATTCTCAAGAATCCATCGATCCTCATTCTGGACGAGGCCACCAGTGCTTTGGATACCGTGACAGAAAAACTGGTACAGGATGCCTTGAATCATGTCATGGAAAACCGGACCGTCTTTGCCATTGCCCACCG
>JAZUPO010000092.1:0-6468 GCA_045605205.1 Victivallaceae bacterium | reverse complement strand
GGGCGGGCCGAAACGTCGGCTTCGGAATAACTCGCAGCTGTAACTAGCTGCGAGAATCGAAAACTGAAGTTCCCTTTTCCCCTTGTCACGGCGTAGTTCAACGAAGCCGGAAAACCTTTTTCAGTAACGCTTTTAATTTTTGGCAAAAAGTCAAAAATTAAAAGCGGTCTGTAAAAACTTTCTGGGGAAAATAGTTTTCTTACCTACCCGTAATAGGAACAGAACCTTCAATTTATAAACAGGACATTTTCATTGAGCAGATGACTTGCAAAAACTCCTTTGAAGATGTATATTGAGTAGAGTGTTCAATTCGCTGAAATATTTTCAGTGTAGATTTATTAATTAACAGAGTAAGGTGCTAAAATGGACGTCAAGATCCTCAAGAACAAGACTGAAATGAGCAAAGCCGCTGCCGCTTACGGTGCAGAGGTCATCCGCAAAGTCATTGCCGAAAAGGGCAGCGTCAATATGATCGCCGCCACCGCCCCCAGCCAGTTTGAAATGATGAGCTTCCTGGTCAAGGAACCCGGTATCGACTGGTCAAAGGTCACTCTTTTCCATTTGGATGAGTACATTGGTCTTCCTGCCGGACACAAAGCCGGATTCCGTCTCAATCTGAAAGAAAACTTCATCAACAAGCTGCCCTGCCAGCTGGCTGAAGTCTTTTTTGTCAACGGCGATACCGATGATCCCGCCGCTTTCTGTGCTGAAATGAAAAAAATTATGGCCGAACACCCCGTTGACATCGCCTTTATCGGTGTGGGTGAAAACGGTCACATTGCTTTCAACGATCCCCCGGCTGACTTTGATACCGACGAAGCATTCCTGGTGGTCAAACTTGACGAAGCCTGCCGCCGTCAGCAGTTGGGCGAAGGCTGGTTCCCCACCTTTGATGCTGTGCCCACCCACGCTTTCAGTATGAGTGTGCCCCAGATTTTCAAGAGCAAAGTCATTGTGAACGTCGTCCCCGACGAACGCAAAGCACAGGCCATCAAGGGTATGCTCGAAGGTCCCGTGACCAACACCTGTCCCTGCTCCATTCTGCAGAATCACCCCTGCTGTGCCACCTTCCTTGACGAAGCCAGTGCCTCACTGCTTTCCAAGTAAGTTTTCAAGGCTTTTCTCCGATCCGGACAAGGCAATATGCCCTGTCCGGATTTTTTTATTTCAGCCCTGTTTCATTGGGTAAAAAAGTACACTTTTCTAATGTTTGCCATTTGCATTTTTGAGCAACATATTGTATAGTATGTTGAACATTATACAACCCTCAAAAGAATAGGTGCTGTTATGGAATATTTTATTGATGCTCACGCACATCTGGTTCATAATTACGATGCAAAACATCTGGACCAGGTGGCAGAATCCGGTCTTGTCAAACAGGTTTGGCTGCTGCCGCTCAATCTTTATACCCCTGAATTTGAATTTGCCCACGATGATGAAGTTCTTGAAGTTGGCAAACGTTATCCCGGCTTATTCCTGCCCTTTGGATTCATTGATTATTTCAAAGGCCCTGAGCAGGTGGACAAGATGAAAGAACAGGGTTTTGTGGCCCTGAAAGCCATCCGCCCCCCCAAACCTTATGATGATGAAAGTTATTTCCCCATTTATGAACGGGCACAAGCTCTTGAGATGCCGGTTCTTTTCCACGTTGGTATCATTTCACACCGCACTCCGGAACAGCTTTTGAAACCGGTCAAAACCGGTCCCACCAATATGAAACCCTCGATGCTGGACACCCTTGCCGACGCATTTCCCAAACTGAAGCTGATCCAGGGTCATATGGGAGTGCCCTGGGTCAATGAACTTTTTGAATCTTTGTTTTACTACAAAAATGTAAGCTGTACTGTCACAGGTCTGATCGACTACGATTGGCTCATCCACAATCTTGACCGCCGCACCTGCTACGGCGAACCCTTCTCGTCACGGATGATGTTCTCCTGTGACGGCTTCTACGGCCGGCCCCGCTTCTGGGACCGGATCCTGGAAATGGCGACCTTTTCCCGGATGTTCTACAAAGAGGTGGGCAAAACCTACCAGTGGTGTGACAGCTGTGAAGACTTTATGCACGGCAACGCTGAACGGCTTTTCCCTGAATTCACAGCCCTGATCCGCTGAAACGCCCTCCCATTGAAAGGATACTGCCAATGAGAAAACTTGCCTGGAATCCTGAAACGACTCCCGGAGAACTTCACAGCATATTGCAGACACTTGCAGAGGAATATCCTTTGCAGGAAAATCAAAAGGCTGATCTTCTCTTTACACCTCTTGAAAATGCCTCTGACCGCCTCCGCGTCTTTCGCAAAGATGATCTCTGGCACATTGAATACGGCCGTCCCTCTCTGGCGGCCCGGGGCGTTGCTTACGCCCTGTCCGGTTATGAGTGTGACGAAACGCCTTTCTTTACCACCTTTGGCATATTGCTGGACTGTACCCGGGCCAATGTGGTCACAGTGGCACGTTTCAAAGTGTGGCTCCGCCGCCTTGCAATGCTGGGCTACAATATGGCTATGATCTATGTCAAAGACGCCTATCAGCTTCCCGGAGAACCTTACTTCGGCTATATGCGGGGGGCCTACTCTCTGGAAGAGATCAAAGAAATCGACGCCTACGCCCGGAAACTCAACATCGAAATGATCGCTTCCATTCAAGCTCTGGGCCACGTGGAACCCCTCTTGCGCTGGGAAGCCTATGCTCATATAAAAGATACAGCGGATGTGATGCTGGTGGATGCTCCTGCCACATATGAACTTTTACGCAAGATGCTCACTTTCTGGAGCGAAGCCCTTTCCTCCCGCCGTATCCATCTGGGTATGGATGAGACTCAAACTCTGGGCAGAGGAAAATTCCTTGACCTGAACGGCTATGAGAATCCATTTCTCACCTACAACCGTCATCTGAACCGGGTGTGTGACATCTGCAAAGAGCTTGCTCTTGAGCCTATCATCTGGTCTGATATGTATTTCCGCTATGCCAATAAAACGATGTGCTACTACGACACTTCTTCACCGATTCCTGAAGAGGTCAAAAAAGAGATCCCCTCTATGGTGCAGCTGTCCTACTGGGACTACTACCACCGGGATCCGGAAATTTACACCACGATGCTCACCCGGAACCGGGAACTCAACGACCGTTCACCTTTTATGGCCTCCGGAGTCTGGACCTGGTACCGCAACTGGACCGACTATGAATACACCTTTAACACCGTGCGTCCCTGCATTGAGGGCTGCCGCAACACCGGCACCCGGGAACTGATTTTCACCCTCTGGGGCGATGACGGCGGTTACTGTGAATTCAATTCGGCACTGGCGGCACTGACCTGGGCCGCTGATCTGGCGGCAAACGGCAATGACAATGAAGAACGCATTGCCGGACTCTTTGAAGCTGTCTGCGGCACTTCCTACCAACGCCAGCTGCTCTGCGGCAAACTGACCTACACCGACTTTGATGAAGAAGGCAAAGTCGTTGCAAAACTTTCCTCACCTGAAATGCTCTGGGATGACCCCCTTATGGGCATTGTCTGGAATGAACTCCCCGGCACGGGGATGAAAGATCCTGTGGGGAATTTTCTTGCCAACTGCAAAGAGGTTCTTGAAGGCACAGCTGAGTTCCGGGATGACCGGAACGCAGGAGATTTGAATTACGCCTGGTCTCTTGCCAATGTCCTTGTTCAGAAAATCGAACTCCGGCAGCTGCTTCTTGAGGCTTATGAAGAAAAAAATCTCGACCTTCTTGCTGAGATCTCACAAGATATGATCCCTGAACTTCTCGATGCCATTGAAGGCTTCAATGAAGTTTTCCGTACTCAATGGAACCGGAGTTTCAAACCCTACGGTCTTGAACTGATGCAGATCCGTCTGGGGGGCTTGTGTGAACGTTACCGTGAACTTTCACGGCGGCTGGATGAATTTCTTGACGGCGAGACCAACTCCATTCCTGAACTTGAAGTCAAACATACCCCTTCCGGCAGACCGCCGTGGCAGTATGTCCGCTGTGTTACAGGATGTTTTTTTGTTTAATACCAATTGTTGTCAACATAAAAATCAAGGAAAAAAATTATGCAATACCTCAATATGCTCCCCTATCAGATCCGTGAAGCCATTGACAAAAACACCCCCGTCGTCCTGCCCCTGGGCGTGATCGAGTATCACGCCGAACATCTGCCTATGGGCGTGGATTGCTTTACCTGTATCAATATCATTGAACGGGTGGAAAAACGTCATCCGGAACTGGTGGTTCTGCCTCCTTTTTACTACGGAGCTGCTTCTCTCGCCGTGGCAAAACCTGAACGCAACGGAACAGTTCACGTCGATGCCTTAAAGATCATTCCTGTGGCTGAAGATATTTTCCGCGGCCTTCTGCGGGTGGGATTCCGCAACATCCACGGCTTCATCTGCCACCAGACGGAAGAATTTGCCCAGGGAATGCCCACCGACCTGGCTTTCCGTATGGCCGCAAGACACGTGATCTTTGAGTGGACCGAAAAAGAGTGCGGCGAAGGCTGGTGGGGCACTGAAGAATACAGCCAGTACTATTCAGGCGGCAACAATCCCTTTAAGTGGATCCAGATCCACACCACCCGTGAACACGACTATGACGGTTCCCGTTCAAAACTCTATCCCGGAGACCACGCAGGAAAACTGGAAACCTCTGAAGCAATGCACATCTGCCCTGACAATGTGGAACTTGACCGCATCGACGGCTCTCTCTGGTACGCCCGTCCCGGAAAAGATGCTTCCGCAGCATACGGTGATGCCGCTATGGAAGAAGCATCAAAAGATGTCGAAATCACCCTTTTCGGCAAGTAAGAGGAACTTTTGCCGATTATGATTCTTGAGGGCATCTTCAGCGTTGTTTACGCTTCTGTCAACGCAAGCAATGTCCGCCGGACTGCTGACGGATACAACCGGTGTGCCGGCGTTTCAGAGGCGGAAGCACTCAGCTTCATCGCCGCCGGATACCGTCAGGCGGGCCTGGATGTCTGCGTAACTTCCGCCGCCGTGACCGCCCGGCTTGCAGGCAGATCGGACAAGTGTTTTTTCGTCACGGGTGACTGCACTTTTGCACCTGTACTGCTCGAAAGTGCCGCCGTACTGCAAAAAGCTGTTTCATCCGGTAAATTTCCCCGTCCGGAGTACACGATCTGTTTTTTCAACGGCCCTGAAAAAAGCCTTCCTCAAGATATGACTGATGCCGAAGGCTGCATTTCCATCGCCGCCGGGGCTGAAAAAGGATCTCAAACCGTTATTCTGTACCGCAATGCGGTCACCCGGCCTTCCCGTCAGCACGCACCGGCGGCAAAGATCCTGGAACTTATTTCACAGGTCAACGGCATTGCTTACGCTGTCAGGGAGTTTTCAGAAGCTCTCGCTCTGCCCTTGGAGCGTTTGTGCACGGCCATCGGAGATGACTCCCCCGCCGTATTGAAAACCGCCGCCGTCTTTGCTGCGGCAGCAGCTTATGCCGCAGCCGCCGGAGAAAAGGAACTGACCGGCACTCTTTCGCGTTTGAGCGGTGAAGATTTTATGGAGCTCTTCCGTCTCAGAAGCATCGAAGCGTTGAATTTGAAAGAAAACTCCTTTGAAAGCCGTATGATCCGGGGTATCCGTCTCGCCGCCTGGCGGGATCTTGCCCTGAAAGCCGCTGAAACTGCCATCGGCGACACTGTTCTTGCGAAAGATTTTTCAGATTCTGCCCGCAAAAAAGTCAATGCCGCCTTGCAGCTTCTCTGCAACGGTGATCTGCCCGCTTTCAAATCAGACAGCCACAGAGAAATCGTGGAAATGCTGTCGGATGCCGGTGCAGAAGCGGAGTGTTTCGACGGAAAAAGAACGTTGTTTGAAACCGCCCGTGACCGCTGGGTTTCAAAGTCTTTCGGAAACACAGAAAGCTGGGAGGAATTTGACAACGAACTGGAATTCTGTGTCACTCTTGCTGAAAAAGCTGTCAATGAAGGCCGTGCCCGTTACAAAACACCTGACAACGTTTCCATCGGAACGCTGAAAAACACATTGAAGTCCCTGGGAATCGTTCCCGGCGACAGGATTATGGTCCACTCAAGTTACAAATCCTTCGGAGCTTTTGAAAAAGGTCCTCAAGGTATCATACAGGCCCTTCAGGAAAGTGTCACTTCTTCCGGTCTTCTTGCTATGCCCGCTCTCTCTGACTGCTGCGACGGCGGTGCGGCGGGGGTCTATGACCGGGAACACACGCCAGTCGAAAAATGGGTCGGCATCATCCCCGAGATCTTCCGTCAGACTGAAGGGGTGCTCCGTTCCTCCCACCCCACCCACTCTGTCTGTGCCTGGGGGAACGGGGCGGCAGCATTTCTGGAGCAGCAGGACAAATTCGACTGTTTCGCTCCCGACGGTCCCTGGGAGAAACTGGCCAAGGAAGGTAAAATCGTATTTTTAGGTGAAGCTGTCAGCGGCAACACCTTTCTGCACGCCTGCGAAGCCTGGTTTATCGGCT
>JAZUPO010000091.1:0-5303 GCA_045605205.1 Victivallaceae bacterium | reverse complement strand
GTCACGGCGTAGTTCAACGAAGCCGGAAAACCTTTTTCAGTAACGCTTTTAATTTTTGACTTTTTGTCAAAAATTAAAAGCGATCTGTAAAAACTTTCTGGGGAAAATAGTTTTCTTACCTACCCGTAATGGGAAAAGAGCCAAATAAATAAAGTTTCTTTAATGCTCAAACTTCCGTATTGACTTTTCAGTGCAGAAGTTTTTTTTCTTGTTTTTTCCCATACCCGGAAGTATATTATAGAAGAAATATTTTTCAGGAGCAGCAAATGAAAATCATCACTCTCGGAACCGGTCACGGCAGTGCCACTGCCACACATATATCCAGCATCACCTGTCTGGAATGCGGCGGCAAAAAATATCTTATCGACTGTGCTGACGGTGCAGATGCAGTTATGATGCAAAAGCATCTCAAACCTTCTGATTTGACCGCCGTTTTCATCACCCATATGCACCTTGACCACACAGGGGGACTTCCGGTGATTATGAAACGCAATGTCAAGGAAGAAGCCGGTCGTATGACCATTGTCCTGCCGGATATGGAACTTATCCCCTGTATGGAACAGTGGATCGCCCTGCAGGGATTCGCTGAGCAGCTGAAAAAGGAGCCCTTTATTTACCGGGATTCCAAAGAAGGCTATGATGACAGTAATTTGAAACTGACAGCCTGGCCCACAGAACACCTTGTTTCAACAGGAAAACCCAGTTACGCTTACAGAATCGAAACTGAAAATAAAGTCCTCTGTTTCACCGGAGACTTGCGGGGCGATTGCCGGGACTTCCCCTTTGAAGCTGCCAACAACACCGATCTGGTGGTCTCTGAGCTGACCCATTTCCGTCTGGAACACATCTGGCCCTATCTGGAAAAACTGCAGACCAAAGCCCTTATTTTCAATCATCTGGGCAACTGGAGCCAGGTTCCTGAAGAACAGGAACGGATCAAAGAAAAATGCAAAGCCCTCCCCTACCCCGTCACTCTGGCATACGACGGTATGGAAATAACGCTTTGATTTTTTCATTTGCAGAAGCAGTGAAGCAGGAGCAGGCCGAAATTGCAGTAGAAAAAAGTGAAGGATGTTTAGACTTTTACTTAAACGTTTGTTCGAGAAAGCTGAAGCATATTCAGAACGTTTAACCGCAATAGCCGAAGAAATGCAAAAAGAAAGTCAAAAATCTATCACTCCCCCCAATAATTGAGGCGCCGGTACTTATGCGGCCCAACAAGAAAGGGCTGTTGACATTTTTTTGAAGTGATTTTTTGTTTTCAGTTAAGGTTTGCCTCCTCTGTTTTGGCAGGGAACAGAGGAGTTTTTCAAAGCCTGATCATAGCACGGATGTCATCGTGACCATATTTTTCGTGTTTGCCAATCCCATCGTCATTTTTGCCGTTGCAGCCTTCGCTCCATACTGCAACAGCCTCTGCTTCACAACGAACACGATCAAAGAGTCTTGTTTTGGGGTTGTAGATCCGTTCAAAAAATGGAATTTTCCCTTTGATATAATGAAATTTTTTGCCGCTGAAAGGATCAACTGGCAGCCATTCCGGAGCAGTCGCAGGATAAAATCCTTGTTTACGCTTTTCCAGTTCCAACTTCAGAAGTGTTTCAAGAAGATGGTACATAGTATCCAATTCTGTGTACCTTTTGGGAATATTCTTTCGAGCCCTTGTTCTGTCAAATAAAATGTGTTGAGTTAAAAGCGGATCTCCTTTATAAGAATTTTTTTGCTTGGATCTTATAAAAAGATTGCAGCTGTGCCTGATGATGTACCAATACTGCGGAACAAACCACCGGAAATTTTTAATTGCCGGCAGCCATGATTTTCCTTCCCAGATCTGATCCTGAAAATCAAACAAGAGTGTTATTTCACCGCCAAGTGCAGCACGTTCCATTGCGGCAAGCTGTTTTCGTTTTCCGGTCAGAATATCCAGCTGTTTTTTTAATTCGTGCTGCTCAAGTTTACCGTTTTCGATAAGTAATTCAAAAGCACTCTTCTTTTCCAACAACAGAGCATAACTGAACAGATGGCTTATAGTGATATGATCTTTGTCCAAGCGGTCAATGCTTTTGTTGATACAATCCAATGCATCAATAACCGTCGCTATATCATTGTTTTGAAGAGCAAATCTTATACGCCACACTTGAACGCGGGCCAACTTGCGCAGCAGCAGGAGTTCATCTAAAATAATCCCTCCCAAATAATATTTCTTGTATTCCCTCATTTTCGGAGGAAGCATACCCGAAAAAAGATTGGAAATTTTCTTTAATTGAGGAGATTCATCAAATGTATTTTTCCAAGTATCAAAGTTTTTTTTATCAAGCTTTCCTTTAGGGAAGACAATAAAGTCATCTTGTTTCCGGGCAGCAGTCAAATCTTCAAAAGGCTTGAAGTGTTGTTCGAGATTTTTCCAAAAGCCGATGTTGTCGCTCCCTTCTTTATAATAAAAATCCCGTACTCCTTCGGCAGTTAATGGGAAACCGAAAAATTTCCCGGCTTGCAAAAGATTTTTCTGATAGGTCCTTTCTTCATTAAAAGCCGCTCCGATCATTACGCTCCAGGAAATGATAAATGCAACGAGCACGGTCAGATTGGGGCGGGAAAACATTTTTTTCCAGTTTTCATTTCCCGAATATAACTTAAAAAGACAGAAAAGAGCTCCCCAAATCGTAAAAAATCCAATAATGGCAATATTGAACGTAATTGAAAAAGTTTCAGCATATATAAAGTTTATCACTCTGTAACAGCAGACAATGACTTCATAAAATGCCGGACCACCCAGAAAAACAAATGTCCAGCAAGCACTTCCCGGGATGACCCAATGGGAATCCTTATGAAACACCGCAAGTGGGAGCAGCCAGAAAAAAGCTGCAATAAAAGTGTAATATCCTATCTCTCTTCCGAAAAAATATCCGCTTCCCCATACTGCAAGAGACAATAGGATACAGGCGGGGATAAACCATTTTTTGAATTTTTCCGGAATCCGGGTATAAAAAAAAGCAAGATTACAGAACGATGCCGCAAGAGCAAACACAGCAAAGATCACAAGAAAATAAGGAGAGAGTTTCCAAGCTTTTGAGAAGTTGATCAGCCAACCGCGCAAGGTCAGCCATACTGCAATGCTCCATATTCCCAAGGTGGCAAGAAGAACTGTAAAAAACGCTGTTTGAGGAGCACTTGCGGCATCAAAAAACTTTTTTATCAACTTTTTCATACTTTTTCTATGAAAAACACTTTTTACCGGTATAACTTTTTTTCCTTTGAGGCAATTAAAATTGCCTCCTTTCTTATACAATACCACAAACAAGGCTCCTTTTCAAATTTTTTATTCAAATAATCGCAGCGGTTATGCAACGGATCTGGCGCCCCTGCTGTTTCCCCTGTAAATAAGGAATTGAAATGCGGATCAATAGTTCATCTCAAGTGGAAGGAGCTTCCGGGGTAATCAAACAAGATATGGACTACGAGCGGGTTCGGCGAAAAGGCTTGGAAAATGTCAGTTGCGAATGTATGTTGGTTTGTTTGGGATACAATATTCGCAAGCTTTTTACCTTGATTGCCGGTAAAGGAAAAATTGACTATTGGATTACTCCTGACGGGCTTAAAGCAGAACTCCCCCAAACTCCCAAGATGGAGAAAATTATAAAAAAGCTGCAAAGAAAAGAGGCTGCTGCGAAACATTAGGTTTTGCAACAGCCCCCTTTGAAAAAAGGCAGTCAATTACATAGACTGGCAGACGGTGATAACGATTTCACCGTAGATGTCATCGGCAGAGCAGCCGCGAGACAGGTCGTTGAGAGGCATAGCAAGTCCCTGAAGAACAGGACCGTAGGCCTGAGCCTTGCCCAAACGCTGCACCAGCTTGTAGCAGATGTTTCCGGCGTTCAGGTCGGGGAAGATCAGCACGTTGGCCTGACCGGCAACAGCACTGCCAGGAGCCTTGGATTTGCCCACGCTGGGAACGATAGCAGCATCAGCCTGCAGTTCGCCATCACAAAGGATATCCAGCTTGTCAGCTTCAACGCGGCGGGCAAATTCAGCAGCAGCTTCACGGATCTTGATGAGCAGATCATCTTCGGCACTGCCCTTGGTTGAGAAGGAGAGGAAAGCCACTTTGGGGGTCTTGCCCAAAAGTGAACGGTAGGTCTTGGCAGTAGCCATAGCAATGTCAACCAGCTGATTGGCATCAGGATTGGGGATCACGCCGCAGTCAGAGAAAAGCAGAACATCGTCACCGGATTCGGTGGGTTCAGCAAGGTCCATAACAAAGGTGCTGCTGGCACTCTTGATGCCGGGAGCAGTACCGATGCAGTGGAAAGCAGCACGGAGCATATCAGCGGTAGAAGCGATACTTCCGGCGACCAGACCGTCGGCAGCACCGTTTTTGCACATCATAGCACCGAAATAGATACGGCTGGACATCATCTTGACAGCCTTTTCCAGTTCCAGACCTTTGGCTTTACACTTTTCATAAAGCTGGTTGGCATATTCCTGAAGCAGGGGGGAAGCCATATAGTCAAGGGATTCAAACAGACGTTCAGTGACGCCGCCTTTGGCACAGGCATCAGCGATTTCAGCTTCGGTACCGAGAACGATAACTTTGGCAGCCACTTTTTCAGCCATTGCCTTATTGGCAGCAACGACGACACGGGGATCCTGACCTTCGGGCAGAACGATGGTGCGGGCCACGGAACGGGCACGCTCGGCGAATTTTTCGATTGCAGACATCTTGTCTCTCCTTAAATAAAAGATAAAGAAAAAGCTATGTACTTAATATACAGCAAATCCCTGTTTTTTTCAAGTCATCTGGCATCAAAAAACATTTCAACTTGTAATGTTCAAAGTAAAAGATTATATTATGACAGGATGAGCTGTTTATACAAATTACCGGGGAGAAAAAATTTTATGAAAAACCTTTTGTTTCTGCTGTTCTGTGCCGCAAGTTTCACGCTTCAGGCAGAAGTCAAGATCTGTGCCCATTGCGGCAAAGGTTCCCGCCGTATGCGTTATTCTGCAGAAAACCGTTATTTCTGTTCCCAAAGATGTGCTCAAGCCAAATTCAGCTGTTACATCTGCCGCCGGATCCCTTCCGGACGTTATATGATTTTTATGGGAATAACAGGCGAAAGCAGACGCTGCTGTTCAAGCTGCAGTCAGCATCCAAAATGTTTTTCCTGCTTTTACCCTGCCGCCCGGTGGAAATTGCTGAAGGACGGCCGGACACAATGCCTGGATTGCAGCCGCACAGCTCTTGCTTATCCCCAAGCCTTGCAGCTGCTTCAACAGCTCCGGCTGGATTTGGCAGAGAT
>JAZUPO010000090.1:0-2881 GCA_045605205.1 Victivallaceae bacterium | reverse complement strand
GCCATTATCGCCATATTGGCCGGACTTCTGCTGCCGGCGTTGGGACAGGCTCGGGAAAAGGGCAAAAGTACCAATTGTACCGGTAATGTCAAGCAATTGACTATGGTCAATCTGCTGTACAGTGACGGCAGCAACGGTTTTCTTGTTCCTTATGCCCGTGATATGCTTACTGCGAATACACAACGCTGGTGCGGAACGACTGAAAATTCAAGCAGTCAGGGGGAGTCAGCAGTATATGACCTTTACAGTTCTCCGTTGACGCCTTACATCGGAACGCTGAATGGAATTACTCATTGTGCCAGTTTGGTCTCGCCTCCAAAAAGTTTTGAGAAAAATTGCGGCGGATACGGATATAATGTTCTGGTGGGAACCTTGTATCCAGGAGAGTATTCAGAAGAAAGTTTTTCTTCCGGGTTTTCGGTGAAACGGATAAAAAATGCCGGAAAAAAGATTATGTTTGCAGATGCCGGTATTATGGTCGATGACAACGGGAATTGGAGCTCCCGGCCTACCCGGCACGGATACAGTGCCAGTATCGAAGCCCCGGGGGACGAAGGGGGCTGGGTTGCCAATCCGACGATGCATTTCAGACACAATAAGAGGGCGGTGATCTCTTATTGCGACGGTCACGCCGGGAGTTCTGCTCTTATAGAATCGGCCTATGGCGATGAGCAATATCTTTTGGGACACCCTTGTGCCAATACAAATGAAATGCGGCGGGAAATTTTTGATCCCCGCTTTTGAGTCGGGTAAAAGAGATAGGTGAATGATGAAAATTCTGCTTGTATTATTTTTTACTGTTCTGTTGTCCGGCTGCGGCAAAAAACAGGTCAAACCTGATCCTGTTGTTGAAGCGGAGATGAAAATTCCAGTAACTTGCATCCGGTGCCGTCAGACTGCACCGCGTATTTCCTACCGGCGTGTGAATCAGGTTTTGGTGCAGTGCACCAGGTGTCAAAAGATTTTCACTACTCTGAAAAAAGGACGGTAAGAGGAAGAAAAAAATCTTGACTGCCGCTGTTCAGACTGCTTGGGTGAGCAGGAGAACAGCGGCTTTTTGTGTATGAAACTGACTTGAAAAATTGGGCAGTTCGTTATATATTATGCCGATTTAAGGATTGGAATTTTTAATTTATACACGGGAGGTATATTTATGAATTTTATTATTGACTACGCAAAGAACTTCTGGTGGATATTTTCAGCAATGGCACCGTGGCTGCTGTTTGGTTATCTTGCGGCCGGAATCATTGCATATTTTCTGAAACCGGAGCAGGTCAAAAAACATTTGGGCACCCGCGGGATCACTGCTGTGTTGAAAGCTGTGTTTATCGGTATCCCTTTGCCTGTTTGTTCCTGCGGAGTCATTCCCATTGCCACGGCGTTGCGGGATGAGGGAGCCGGCAAAGGGGCAACCGGAGCATTTTTTATTTCCACGCCGCAAATCGGTGTGGACAGTGCGATCGTTACAGGCAGTATGCTGGGCTGGAGTGCTGCTGTTGTCCGGGCGGTTACAGCTTTTGTTTCCGGGATCACCGGAGGGATGCTGATTTCGCTCTTGTGCAAGGAAACTTCAGCACCTCAGGAAGAAAAAAAGGAATCCAGCTGCTGTTGCTGCTGTCATTCAAAAAAGGTTGTAAAAGAGGGGCAGAATCCCCTTGTTTTTATGCTTTCTTACGGTTTCTTGCGTATGATGAAAAGCACTGCACCTTCGCTGCTTCTGGGTATGGCCATAGCGGCTTTGATCCGGCAGCTTGTTCCGGAAAACTTCGGAGCTGAATATCTTTGCGGCAGCATTTTTCTGGAGTTTGCCGTTGTATTGATCTTTTCGATTCCCCTTTATGTTTGTTCAAGTGCCTCAGTGCCGGTGGCACTTGCTTTGGTACTTAAAGGCTTTTCTCCGGGAGCTGCGTTACTGTTTTTGATAGCTGGGCCGACGATCCACAGTGTTTCCATTACTTCTATGCGGCAGATCATCGGAACAAAAGCAATGTTGATCGCCGTGGGCACGATCGCTTTCTGGGCTGTTATGGCGGGCGTTATTGTCAATGCGTTCAACATTCCGGTCAATACAGCTGTCTCTTATATATCTTCATCCGGAAACTGTGCTGTTTTGAAAACGGTTTGCGGCATCATACTTGCGTTTTTGGTCTGCCGGGCATTGGCAGCAAGGTATCTTGAAAAACATCCAATAAAGAAATAACAATTATTAAAATACCTGTTCCTGCAACAGAGTCCGGAAAAGGGCTCTGTTTTTTTGTGTCAACAAAGGGAAGGGGGATTGTCAAAGAATGAACAATGAAGAGTTTTTTTGTTTAAAACAAAAAATGGCTCCGGCGCTTGGGCTCGAACCAAGAACCAAGTGGTTAACAGCCACCTACTCTACCATTGAGCTACGCCGGAGCATTACATATTCTTAATATATCACTGATTTTGGATTTTTCAAGTAAAAAAATCCTTAATAAAATCAAAAATTTGGAAAAAAATTGTATTATTTCTTTATTTCAACAATACAGCGTATTCTTTTTTCTCCTCAAGCGGTCCCTTATTTTATCGCTCCAATGACTTTTTACCAATAAAACAACAAAAAAACTGCATCTTTTTGAACAAATTTGCTTGCAAACGCAGAAAACTATGATATATTATGAAACAGCTTTCAGGAAGAGAAAGTTGCTTCAACTCGGGGTGTGGCTCAGTCTGGTCTAGAGCGTTGCGTTCGGGACGCAAAAGTCGGAGGTTCAAATCCTCTCACCCCGACCATTTTTTTGCCTTGATTCCAAGGCAAAAAAATATGAAGCCGTCAGGCTTCGCTTCATACACCGCAGGTGTGCTTCATAGCACAACGTGCCGCTTCATACGGCGCAGCCGTGCTTCATAAAAGCCT
>JAZUPO010000089.1:0-28508 GCA_045605205.1 Victivallaceae bacterium | reverse complement strand
CCATCCATCCTTGCCAAAAACTTTGGGAGGATTGCCGTTTTTGCATTTGGCAGAATTGCAATGACAAATATTAAGGCAAGAGGCAATTTTTCGCAAAACATAAACACATATTTGACAAGTTTTGCTTACAAGAAGCTCTTTCAGGGTAAAAACGGAAGTTTTTACCCGCCTGCAGGCGGAGCCTGTTGTCCCGATATTTTTTCTCATAGCATCTTTCTCCTTTATTCTAAATTTGAGGGGCAATTTTTCTTTAATCAAGTTTCAATACCAGATAACCGTGTCCGGAACTGTTGGAAAATCTGATTCCTGAAGCGGGAACAATCCCTGTCGTATGCAATGTTACGCCAGGTGTTTTTTCGATCACTGTAATCTTTTTTCCGGCAGTAGCAGCGGGAAGTTTCACCTCTTTATTTTTAAGTACCTTGTGAAAGTCCAGATAAACCATCAGGGATTTTCCCTGATAATGGCAGTAGAAGCTTGTGGTATCAGGTTCGCGCTGAGGGTCAAAGTACTGACGATAGGTGACAGTTTCAATTTTTTTGCCGGGTTTCACATTGACAGGGGTACTGGCAAAAGGATACATCTTGTGAGAACGGTAGATATGGTAGACCAGATTACGTTCTTTCGGGGTATGATCTTTGGCTGTACATCCCATAAAAAGTGAATATCCCAACGCAATACCGTAACGGTATTTTTCATCGCCGCTCACACGGATGAAACGGTCAGGCAGATCTTTGGGATCGAGTGCATCACTTGCAGGGATATAATAAGAAACATCCAATTTGCGGGGCAGCGGGTAGCCGGCGGTCAGATCAAAGGTCACATTTTTTTTGTCAGTACGGGTTTTGACCGTAATGGGTTTTAACTTGGGAATATAAAAGAGCTGCCTTTTCTGATTACCAATGGCTCCGGCCCACATAAACATCACATCCAGATTGGAAACTCTGGACAGAGCCGCGTGAAAGAGGGCTTTCCGGTAATTGACCACAGCCCCCCGCGGCTGGAAACGGAAGGTATTTGAATAGGTGACAAGAGCGGGGAACTTCATATAAGAAGTATATTTTTTCTGCAATTCAGGCGTATTGACAAAACACATACTGTGTTTGTAATTCCATTCAGGCACATCCTTTTTCCCGGGCATCTGCTTCACAAACTGCACCACATAATAGGGATTGACCACATCGTGAACAAAAACAAAGTCCACAAAACGGCATTTTATTTCCTTTTTTTCAGGCACATCAGTTGTGCCGTCTGCCAGAAGCTGCCACTTGGTAATACGGTTCAACGGATAAAGCTGACAGCGGAAAGAGGCTTTGAAAGGCAACTGTTTCCCCTTGTAAAAAAGCGGCTCTTTTGAGTGATGAATAAACCTGGGGCTTACTGTATCCGGAGTACCTTCCGGGTGAATCAGAATATAATCTTTGTCAACGATTTTCATAATAACATACGAAACGCCTTTAGCGTTTTTAACGATTCCGCCCACATCTTTGCTGCTCATTCCGTGTCCCGGAATCTGAAGGCGATGCAAGAAAAAAGAACCGTGATTGCCGCTCAAGGTGGCAAATCCGCCGAGAGGGGCTGTGGCCGGATACTCATCCCCCGCCTGATGCAGCACGATCCCTTTTGCATAAGCGGTGATGGGCGTTCCTTTTTTTACGAGATAGGCTTTTTCATTGGCATAACGCCAATTGTGGATGATGATATCTTCGGTACCGGAAAAAGCACTGCGGACAAAGAAATCATTGCCGTCCTTATAGACAGTTATAAATTCACTGTCGGCTTTTATTACTGCAGCACAAAGCAACAGAATACTCAAAAAACAAATCTTACCCATAAAAAATGCTCCAATATAACAAGCTCTGTATAAACAAATATACTCTTTCAGGCTAATATACACCGGAAAAATAAAAATACAAGCGGATTTCCGGCAGTTGTACAAACTCTTGAGGTAAAAAAGTCAGGAAAAATTTTTCCAGACACTTGCAATATATTTTTTGTGCATTATATTATAATCGTGTTGCAAAGTGGAACCATAGCTCAGTCGGTTAGAGCAGGTGACTCATAATCTCCGGGTCGGCGGTTCAAGTCCGTCTGGTTCCACCATTTTTATGTCTAAATTCCGGCAATGAGGCAATTATAATGGATCAATTCAAAGATGTGGGGTTCGCAAAACTTGATATGACCCGCCGTGAGCGTACCGGATGCACTGAAACCGTTTATTGTCCCGGAAAAAACTGCGAACAGCTTGCAGGGATTATGAGAGCCTTCCGGGAAAACAATGTTCCTGTTCTGGGAACAAAGTGCACGCCTGAACAATATGCTTTTGTCAAAGAGTGTGCCATTGATGTTTCCTTTGATCCTGTTTCAAAACTTCTGACATCCAATTGGGGCACTGTTGAGGAACTCCCCGGCCTTGTGGCAGTCTGCACAGGGGGCACTGCTGATATCCCCGTGGCAGAAGAAGCCTGCCAAACCGCAGAATTTTTCGGATGCAAAACCTTGCGCTGTTACGATGTGGGGGTTGCCGGACTTCACAGACTTCTGGGTAAAATCGACGACATACGCAAAGCCGATGTAATCATCGCCGTTGCCGGTATGGAAGGAGCTTTAGGCAGTGTTCTTTCCGGTTTGGTCAGTGCTCCTATGATCGCTGTTCCCACCTCGGTGGGTTACGGAGCAAGTTTCGGCGGCGTCGCCCCCTTGCTTGCAATGCTCAATTCCTGTGCAGAGGGTATGGCCGTCGTCAACATCGACAACGGATTCGGAGCCGGCGTTATGGCCTGCCGTATCTTGCGCCGCATCAATAAAAAATAATGGTTTGTAAATGGGAAAGATTCTCTATCTTGAAGGAAGTTCCGGTATTTCCGGAGATATGACCGTCGCCGCACTCCTCGATCTGGGCGGCAATGCCGAAAAACTGTCCACCGTCTTAAAGAGTCTCGGCGTAAAAGGATTCCACTGGGAAACCGGCAAGCGGAAATCCTGTGCCATTGAGGGCCGCTTCTTTGACGTTATCCTTGAAAATGAGGATCACCACGAGCACGATCATCACCACGAGCACGATCATCACCACGAGCACGGACATTGTCAGGGACATCATCACGATCATCACCACGAGCACGGACATTGTCAGGGACATCATCACGAACACCGGAATCTTGCCGACGTATATGAGATCATCAACCGGGGAGAAATGAGCGACCGTGCCAGAGCTCTTGCAAAAAAAATATTTGCCATTATTGCCGATGCTGAAAGTATCGCCCACGGGATCCCCCTTGAAGAGGTGCATTTTCACGAAGTGGGGGCCATTGATTCCATTGCAGACATCATCAGTGCCGCTGTCCTCATCGACGATCTGAATATCACAGAATGTGTCGTAACTGCCATTTCAGAAGGCGAAGGTATGGTCAAGTGTCAGCACGGAATGATTCCCGTGCCTGTTCCGGCAGTGGTCAACATTGCCCGCCGCTGGCAGATCCCCCTGCGGACGACCGGTGTCAACGGTGAAATGGTCACCCCTACCGGTATCGCCATTGCCGCTGCTCTGCGGACAAGACCTACCCTTCCTGAAGTATACACAATTGAAAAAATCGGTATCGGTGTGGGAAAAAAGGAGTTTGCCCACGCCAATATACTGCGGGCAATACTCCTTGAAGACGCCTCGGGAAGTGCTCCTGAAAAAGTTTATATGCTTGAAGCCAACATCGACGATGCAACAGGTGAAGAACTTGGCTTTGCTATGGAAAAACTTCTTGAAGCAGGAGCCCTTGACGTTCACTATGTCCCCTGCTTTATGAAAAAGAACCGTCCCGGTTTTATCCTGAGCGTTATGGTCAAAGCTCCACTGCTCGATAAAGTACGGGAGCTGATTTTCACCCATACCACCACCATCGGCATCAGGGAGCGGCAGCTGGAACGCAGCTGTATGGCAAGAACGCACAAGGAAGTTTCCACGCCTTACGGCAATATTGCCGTTAAAGTATGTTCGTGGCAGAATATCGAAAAGTTCTACCCCGAATATGAAAGTGTCAAAGCCGCAGCCGACAATGCCGGTATTGACTTCAGAACTGTTTATGATTCGGCTGTTCAGGCAGCAAAAAAATGACCGGCAAGATACAGCAGCTCCGGGATTTTCTGCGTCCCCTCACAGAAAAAGGAACAGCCCTCGCCTTTTCCGGCGGAGTTGACAGTTCCCTTTTGCTGGCAGTTCTGGCGGAAATGCACCAAAAGAGCCCCTTCCCTTTTCTGCTTTTGAATGCCGTTTCGACCTTACAAAGTTCCAGTGACAGGGAAGCAGTGCAAAAAATATCCGCCGGATACGGCTTTGAAACAGAATTTCTCCCCTGCGATGTGCTCGCACTGCCCCAGGTGCGGCACAATGATCCACTTCGCTGCTATCACTGTAAAAAACTGCTTTTTGAAACGATGCTTTCCTATGCCCGGACACGGGGAATCCACACTATATTGGAAGGCTCTCACGGTGACGACCTCAAAGCTTACCGCCCCGGCAGAAAGGCTCTTGAGGAACTGGGTGTCATTTCTCCCCTCGCCCGACTCGGGATCACCAAAAAAGAGATACGGGATATGGCAGCAGCACTCAAGATCAATACAGCCCGCAAGCCTTCCGCCCCCTGTCTTGCCACCCGCTTTGATTACGGCACAGAGCTGACAGAAGAAATTTTATCCCGTGCTTCCGCGGGGGAAGAATTTTTGCACACCCTTCTTCCTGAAACAGCTGATTTGAGGCTGCGTGTTCACGGGACTCTTGGGCGTATTGAAGTTGCTCAGGAATATTTCGGGCTGCTTTTGGAGCATCGGGAACTTATTATTAAAAATTTGACCCTGCTGGGCTTTGAAAAAATAACTCTGGACCTTGCCGGATTTGCTTCCGGAAGTTTCGACGGTAAATTGAAGGAGTAAAAAATGTCTGAATTGATCCGCGTGAGCCTTTCCATTGAAAGTCCCCTGCTGGAAAAAATGGAAGAGCTGGCCACTCAAAAAGGTTATGAAAACCGTTCTGAATTCATCCGCGATTTGATCCGGGAACAGCTGACAGCCAGTGAATGGGAATCCGGTGCAGAGGTCATCGGCACCATTACAATGGTCTACAACCATCATCAGCGGGGCATCAGCGAAAAGCTCACCGAACTTCAGCACGATTGCACCGAACATATCCTCGCCGCAACTCACGTGCATTTAAGTCATCATATTTGTGCAGAAATGATTATGATCAAAGGCAGCGGCAAGGCCATTGAAAAATTCAGCAACGCCCTGAGAAAACTCAAAGGCGTACTCCACGTTGGATTTTCAGCCGGTTCCACCGGCGAAAAACTTTCCTGAACGCCTGTTCCCGGACAGACCGTAAGTCTTTTAACGTTGGCACTGTTCCCGATAATGTTTCTTTATTGGGAACAGTATCGGCTCTTTCAGAACCGGGGAGGAGTGATCTCCACGATCCGTTTTTCGAGGACAGCGATTTCCGCCGCCTCAGCAACAGCAACAGAATAGTAACCGTCAGTGGTCAGCATTTCTGTATTGGGCGTACCATTTTCTTTGCAGCTGATCACATATTCCAGCATCAGATTGTCAGCACCGCCGTGATTGCCGGGAGCTTTGGGGATAGAAATATCTTCGGGCTCCATAGCTCCCTCACGGGGGGCATTGGGATAGAAACGTATCCTGCGGTTAACCATTTCTGCCCAGATCTGTCCGTCCCAGCCATTCAGAACAAATTGTCTGCCGCTGGTGGCCTTGACAGAACTTGTGAAACATTCAGCAAGAACTGCACGGCATCCGTTGGCATATTCGATCATAATGGTGTGATTGTCAAATGTGTCTTTATCTGAATTGAAAATACACATATCCAATTTTTGACCGCCATTGACAATAACAGCGGGAATACCGGTTTCATTTTTGGTATTTTCCTCAGCCTTGTCCATATCCATATAGTAGAGGCAGGAATCCTTTTTGCCGCAGTTTGAACAGTAATCGGCCCCGTCCTTATCGGGCAGAAAACGGTCAAGACCGCCGAAAGCAGACACCCGCACCGGAACGCTCCGGGCAAAACGGTTGATCTGGTCGATGCTGTGACATCCTTTTTCAACAGCCAGACCGCCGGAGTTTTTGGTAAACCGGTGCCAGCGGCGGAAATAGGAATAGCCGCCGTTGTAAAAGTCGGTACAGATGATCTGCTGAACGTGACCGATCTTTTCGGAATTCACCATATCGGCGATTTTACAGCACACCGGATGATGCCGCAAATTAAATCCCATAAAGACCTCTCTGCCGCTTTTTTTCTGAGCGTCCATAATGGACTGACACTCGGCGGCAGTTCTTGCCATAGGTTTTTCAAGGAACACATCGATTCCTGCTTCCAGTGCGGCAATGGCATTTTCGGCGTGTCCGCTCTGAGGGGTGCAGACCATAACCAGGTCAAGGCCGCTTTTCAGGAATTCTTCACGATTGTCAAAAAGTTTCAACGTTTCACTTTTAATGGTCTCTTTGGCAAATTCCCGTTTAAGAGGTTCCGGATCATACACGGCAGTGATTTCAGCTCTGTCGCGAAACTGCTCAGTCAGCAGAGGTAATATCAGAGAATAGGCTCTGTTACCCATTCCGACGAAACCGACACGAATTTTTTTCATTTGACAGCTTTAACTCCATATTTGTTTGAACATTCCGCCTCAAAGAAATCAAGAGTGGGAACGATTTTTCCTGACTGGATATTTTTACTTGTGATCTGAGTAAATCCCTTTTCAAAAGGATCATAAAATGTGTGTCCTTTGAAACGGATCGAAGAAATTTCAATATCATTTTTTCCCCAGCCTGTCATCTTGTACAGTCTGGCAACTCCGGCTTTGCCGGTAATGGAGATCTTGCCCCCTTCTCCGCCGCAGTAACGGTATTTGTCTTTGGGCGAAAAATACCAGCAGTTGTTGTCAAAATCGACCTTGAAATCTGTTCCGCTGATTCCGGTACGTTCCACCCGGTTGAGAGCTTTCACGCCGGTAAGAGCCACAAAAAGGTTGTTTCTGACTGTAACAGTGCTCCCGGGGATCTGGTGAGAAAGCCCGATGTTGTGGATCTCAGACACATAAAAAGTACAATTTCTGATTTCCACATTGCCGTTGCGGCTGCCGTCAACAGCTGTCACACCGCGAGCAAAAACACAGTTGACCACTTTGATATCTCTGCTGCCCAGAAGCATAACAGGATGCTGATAAGTTCCCCAGGCCGAAAAAACGCAATCTTTGATCTCTATATTGTTTGAACGCCACAACTGTGCCATTCCGAAACCAGCTCCGGCCCGGTTGGCATAAAGTTTGTTGGCAAAGTTGCGAAAAATAAACCCTTGAAATTTAATATGTTCAAGATCGCTGCAAACGATTCCCCCGGGACGCATAAAGTTGGACCCGTCCAGAATAACTGTTCCTGCTTCAGCCGCCCGAAAAAGGACAGCCCTTTCCGCAGTCCCGGAATGAACAGGCATAATCGAGTCGTAATAAATCCCCGGCAGCAGAGTGACAGTATCCCCGGCAAAAGCTTTTGAAGCAGCTTTACCAATGGTTCTGAAAGGGGCTTTGGCACTGCCGGAACCATTATCATCCCCGATGGGGGATACAAAGTATTCCACAGCTTTGTGTTTGGAACTCCGGGGCACGGTAAAAGTGACCGTTTCAGATTTGACATCAACATTTCCGCTCGGTCGGACCCCGGTAAATGCAGCAGTTTTCCACGGCTCAAGATTCTTGCGTTCCAAAGGCTGAGCGGGGATCACCGTCCGACAGTAATATTTTTTTCCGGGAACCATTCCTTTGAGAGTCACGCGGTGAAAAAGATTACCGCTTGAAAAAGCCTTTTTGCCCAATGCAGGAGTCTCACCATATTCCAGATAAGAAGTACACACCTGAGGTGACCACCAGGAGTCTTTCATCCGGTAGTGATCGGCACTGACTCCGGGAGTGACCCAGCTGACCGTAACGCCTGCTTCGTGGTAATTGAAAGAAGGCTTTTCACTCTTTCCCGGATCAACCGCCGCAACTTTTTTGATCCCGGGCAGCAGTGGGGATTCAGAAAAATATCCCGCAGGCGTTCCTTTGCACAAAGAGTTGTACACCCTTGCACGGCCCGTCAGGGAACTGTATTCACAGTTGTAGAATGCACTGTTGTTTCCTGCAGCGATACTCTTTGCAGCAACATTTTTTGCAACGGCATCACGGGTATGCTGCAAATTGAGTTTTTCCGCAAAAATCCCTTCAACAGTCACTTTTTCAGAACCGGTAAGGTCGATTTCTCTCACAGAAACATTGCCCCGGCCTCTGATGACCACATCTTTCACTTTGCCCTTGAAAGAATCATATTTTCCCTGTTCGATATAAAGAGTGCTGCCGGGTTTGAGAGCTTTAAGGGCCCGTGCCCAGGTACGGAACGGCTTTCTGACGCTTCCGCCGTCATTGGTATCTTTTCCCGCAGGAGACAAATAGAATACAGCTTCCGCTTTTGGGAAAGCCCCTTTGCCCAGAAAAGGAGAATTTTTCTGCAAACGGTAGTCATAGTATTCAGGAGCACAGAAACGGGGATCGGTTTTCCGTTTCATAATCAGATTGGTAATGTTGGGATCATAGACCTGGCTGGGATATCCAAACGTATTGCTGATATCCCGAATGGGACGGCCGCCGGACAGATCGCTGTAATTGGTATTGGGGCAGTCGATGACCACGTTGCCCTGTGCCAGACGTTGACCGGCGGTGGCTTTGTAATAAAGTCCGATACGGGCATTGACGATAATGTTGTTTCTGGCCGTGTTATCAATGGCTCCGGAGTAAAATCTCACGCCGTGAACTCCCGTATTGACGACAAGATTGTTTTCCGCCAGATTATTTTTGGACTGACCGCCAAAGAAAAGCTGAGCAGCTTCAGCATAGCCTGCGGCATCGTTCCGGTGGAAAAAATTATTTTTCGCAACCGAATTCCGGGATCTGACCGTAAAAGCCACGCCCCCTGAATTGTAATAAAAGGAACATTTTTCGACTGTAACATCTGAAGTCCCCGTACATCTGATAGCAATGGCCCAGGAAGAATAGCGGGGGTCTTTGTAGGCTGAACCGCAAAAAGTGAGATTTTCAATTTTTACATACGCAGCCTTTTGAAGCAGAAAAAGATATCCTGAGTGGACGGTGGCACGAAAGCCCTTTCCGGGTTTCCTGCCGTCAAAAGAGTGCACATAAAGAAAACCCTTGTCACAGAGAAACGTTCCCCGGAATTTTTCCATATCAGCCAGACTGGGAGCTGTGAGCAAAAATCGTTCCGTATTCAGATCCGTCACATTGTGCACAGCTTCTTTCACAGGGGTGCGGTAGACAAAACGCTGTCCGGGCACACTCTGCCACGGGGCATCGTCGAGAGATTTCCACCCGGTAATAATGGTTTTTTCCCGGTCAATGCCCCGGATGATAATGGGCTTGGCGGCAGTTCCTTTTATAGAAGTCGTAACAGTTCCCTGCCGGTAGACACCTTCTTTCAAAGTCAGGATATCCCCCGGCTGCAGTTTGTTGACCGCCTTTTGCAGAGAATCAGCAGGCGTAACGAAATACTCTGCTCCGGAAAGCAAAGTTCCCAAAGCAAAAAATAAAGTCAATAAAGAATTTTTCATTGTCTGACTCCTCCGTAACAAAGTTCTCCCTCTGCCTGCCACCTGGAAGGCTTGGCAGGAATCCAGAAAGAGTTGTAAAGCCCGTGATCCCCGTCACCGGGATATTTGAACGGCATCTTACGGTATTTAATCATTGCAGCCCCGCCGTCAAAGAAACTGACACCGCAGGAATTTTGATGACGGAAATCCACTGCATTTGATCCCTTATAATTGGACTGCCGGGAATCCACCGTTTCAGCAAAAACACAGCCGTTGGAAGGCTTTTTAAGAGAACTCACCTTAAAGCCGGTTTTCGGGTGTTCATTGCCGATCTGAAAATTAAGGCCGTAATAACTGCCGGGCTTATTGACAGAAGGACAAAGGATAGAGGTCACAACCTTGCTTCCCTTGACATCAACAATGCCGCCGATGACAGCATTGTTTTTTTCCGGCAACCCCAGATAGCGGAAAAGCGTTCCTTTACTCACAGCCCCCGTTGAGGTCGTACGGTCATAAGAATTATACCACTCCCCGGCTCCCCAGGAGCCAGGCTGGCTGGCAGCATACATCGTATAGGAAATAACAAAATCATCGTTGTCAGCAGAGTAAAACTGTGACGCCTTGGCAAGCTGCCCCATCATATTGACACAGGAAGCCTGTTTTCCCCTGTCCCGTGCCTGCTGCAAGGCGGGCAAAAGCATCGCAGCCAATATGGCAATAATGGCAATAACAACAAGAAGTTCTATCAAGGTGAAAGGAGTCGGGGATTTTCTAAACTTGTTTCTCATAAAATTCTTCCTTTATTTTTTGGGAACCGCAGACTCACGGATCAATATCTTGTGAGAAGTAAATACATCAAATTTTCTTTCTTCCACCTTCCGGGGATCGGCCAACAGCTCAGCCGCCCGTTCACCGATAGCCGTATATTGAAAATCAACCGTTGACAATGCCGGAGTACAGAAATCTCCTCCGGGATAGCCGCCGAAACCCAGTACAGCAATATCTTCCGGGATCCGGATTTTCCGGGCAGTCAGCAACTCACATATACGCATCGCAAAAAGATCAGACCCGCAGAAAATGGCATCGGGAGAAGCCTTTAACAGCTTTTCGGCAGCTTTATTGAAACTTTCATCAGCAGGGAAAGCACTGGCAAGTAATTTTTTGCTGGATTCAGCACCGGACAATGCCAGACGCTCAAGAAATTCATCTTCCGTATAATATTTGACTTTGAAAAGAGAATTAGCAAGAAAAGCGATCCTTTTTTTGCCGCAGGAACGCAAAAATTTCACCCCGTCGTCCCAGGCGGCAGAGTAATTTGTCCTCAGGACCGGCACACCGGTACGTTCCGGATCAAGAGATGTTCCGTGAGCCACCAGCACCGGAATACCGCTTTCCCTGAGAAAAGGAACTAATGCGTCATTTTTCTGGAACCCTCCTCCGGGCACAAGAAGACCGGTAAATCCGTTTTGCTTCAATTTTTTACGGAATGCTCCTGTTGAACCGTTGACTATAAAATCCCGGTTCACTGTTTCAGTGATGATCCGCAATTCGCAGCACCGTTTTTCAAAACCGGGCAGGATATAGTTGCAAACGCTGCGCAGGGAGTCAAAGGTATCTTTGATGATCAAAACTTTTCCGGCAGCCCGCAGATGGCCGTCACCTGTTATATAAGTTCCTTTGCCTTGCACAAGAGAAACGACACCCTCGCGTGCCAGTTCCTCAAGAGCCGCCCGGAGTGTAATATGAGAAACACCCAGAGCTTTTGCAAACTCCGTTCCACGGGGCAATTTTGTTCCAAAAGTCAATTCTCCGTTCCGGATCATAGAACGGATCTTTTCGGCAACGATTTCCTTTTTAAGCCTTATTTCCATAAAGTTAATGAAAAATAGTGATTACAAGTGATTATCTATAAATTACACCCAGTTTTTCACATTGTCAAGGCTTATGTCAAAAAAAAGAAAAATTATGCAAAGGGTTCCAGCACTCTTTGCAGCACTCCCTTACAACAGCTGATGGCCATACCGTAGTTGACAACGGGAACTCCGGCAGCGGAAGCAAGCTGCAGTCTGCGGAGCACTTCCCGGCGGTTGAGCATACACCCGCCGCAGTGGAGAACAAGTTTGAACTCTGAAAGATTTTCCGGAAAATCGTGTCCTGAACAAATGGTAAAATCCAATTTTCCCTGAACCTTTTTTTCCAGCATCCTGGGGATTTTCACCCGGCCGATATCATCGTCGGCAGCGTGATGTGTACACCCTTCGGCAATAAGGACTTTATCCCCCGGCCGCAGCTGCTCAACAGCCTGAGCCCCTTTTGTAAAAAGGCCGAGATCGCCCTTGATCCGGGAAAGAAGTATGGAAAAAGTCGTACAGGGAATCTCTGAGGGCGTTTCTTTGACCATAACATCCACCACCTGAGAGTCGCAAATCACCAGTACAGGGGGATGTTTCATATTGTCAAGGGTCGATTTGTAATCAGAAGTCTTACAGACCACAGCCGTACAGTCGGCATCCAGAATTTCCCGCAAGGCCTGCACCTGAGGCAGGATCAATCTTCCTTTGGGAGCCTGAATGTCAATGGGAACGATCAGCACCACCGTCCCCCCGGGAGAGACCAGATCACCCACCATAGGAGGTGGAGTGACAAACTCCTCGGGCACAACTGACAAAAGCAAAGGGGTCAACTGCTGCAATATATCTTCTCTGGCCATTGCAAGGGCACTGACGATCAAGGGGGCATTGCCGCATTTTTCTTTGACCAGAGCCGTAAATCCGGCATCAGGATTCTTTTCATCGCACTTATTCACCACCGGGATCACCGGGATCTTGCGTTCTCCGGCAAGAGCAAGGAGTTCTTCCTCGCTTTTTCCCCATTTTCCGGCGACGGTCACCAGCAAAAGGATATCTGCCCGGTCGAGGCTTTTGATACTTCTGTCAGTCCGGGCACTTCCCAGTTCAGTTTCATCGTCAAAACCTGCCGTATCCAGAAAAAGCACAGCTCCCAGCGGCCGCAGTTCCATCGCTTTTTTGACCACATCAGTTGTGGTTCCCGGCAGGGGGGATGTAATGGAAATATCCTGTCCGGAAAGTTTATTCAGCAATGTTGATTTACCGGAATTGACAGCTCCGGCAAGCACGATCTGCAAATGAAGTGACTGGGGTGTATTCTGCATAAAACTTGCCTTTCAGCGGTAACGGAAATTGTTTAAGGCAGCATATCTTGCCGTTAATGCACCGAGAATCGGGAAAAAAATCAGTTTAAAAATAATAAACGTGCCGAAAGGCAGCTTTTCGATTCCTCCGATCACACAGACCAGATAGAGGATCAAGGCACACACCGCCCCTCCCAAAAGAGCAAAGACCAGACCGATCCCGGCAAAGGAGCAAGGCAGCAGTTCAAGAATGATGCCGCCGCTGCTGCCCAATGGGTGATCTTCGAGGCGGAACCAGGGATTTTTCCTCAATCCTGTCCGGAAAACAAATGAACTTCCCCACGCCACAATAAAAGTGATACAAAGCACAGTCAGTATACCGTCTGTCAAAGCGTGTTCAAAGGACAATCCCGTACAGCGCAAATTGGTCAGAAACGAAACAAGAGGAGTACACACGGCACTGCCCATTGCAGCGCCGCGCATTTGTGAAGCGGTAAAAGTTCTGATAAAAGGATCCATAATACTCATAATATACCACTGAAACAGGAACAAGTCAAACGCTCCGCAACCGCAAAGTGGGACTAAAAGAGCTTTTTGGTGCAAAAATACACTTTTCAGGGGACTTTTTGATTTGACAAATCGCTTTTTTTGCGTTATATTTACCCAAAGCAGTTTTACTTGTTCTTTCAATGGAGGTATATTTATGGAAATCGATCTGCTTCTCGACACTCTTGAAGAAAATATGATGAAAACCGAAGAGTCTTTGAAGACCGCTTTCAGTGCTCTGCGTACCGGCAAGGCTTCCCCTGCCCTGGTGGAAAATATCACCGTCGATTATTACGGTGCCCCCACCCGTATCCGCGATATGGCCAACATCACCACTCCCGAACCCCGTCTGCTGGTGATCCAGCCTTGGGATGCCAGTGCTGTAAGCAAGGTCGAAAAAGCTCTGATCGCTTCTTCCATCGGCATCACCCCTGTCAGCGACGGAAAAACCCTCAAGCTGCCCATTCCGGAACTGAGCCAGGATCGCCGTCAAGCTTTGAGCAAACAAGCCAAAGCTGACACCGAAGAGGCAAAAGTCGCTCTGCGCAACATCCGCCGCGACGGCAACGAAGCTGCCAAAAAAGCTGAAAAGAATGGCGAACTCACCGAAGACGAACTCAAGAAAATGCTGGATGATATCCAGAAACTCACTGACCGTTATATCGCCACTCTTGAAAAAATGCTGGCAGAAAAAGACAAAGATCTGATGACTGTCTGATATGGCATTTCAAAAGAAAATCAACGCCGGAAAACACAACTTCCGGCGTTTTTTTATCACAGCACTGCTGTTGATTTCCGGAGCAGCTTTTCTGCTGCGTATGGGAGTTGCGCTGGAATTTTCCGCCATCAACGGCGGGAACAACAATATGCTGAGCCCCCCGACGGTTTCAGATTTGCACACCTATATCAAGCTGGGAAAGGAAATTGCCAGGGGCACTTTTCCGCAGGAATTTTATTATCAGCCCTTTTACTATGCGGTCTTTCTGCCTGTCATCTATTTGTGTTCCAATTTTTCCATTTGGGCGGTAGTGACGATTCAATCACTGCTTGGGGGAGCGACTGCATTTCTGGCAGGCTTGACGGGCAGAGAACTTTTCGGCAAAACAGCCGGATTGATCGCTGCGGCTTTCACTGCCATTTCAACACCGTTGCTGCTTTATGCCCCCTTCCATCAAAATGAAACGCTCCAGTGTTTCAATCTGACACTGCTTTTTTTCCTGCTTTTAAAAGCCTTACGCAAACAGACCTTTTTCCTCTGGGCCAGCGTGGGACTTATGGCAGGGATCGCCACTTTGACCAGAGGAAATATACTGCTTTTCACTCCTTTGCTGCTCCTTGCGTTGTGGCTGAGTTCACATATTTCTGTCAAAAAAAGAGCTGCTCTGACCTGCCTTGCCGCAGGAATGTTTCTCCTTGTCCAACTGCCCTTCATTATTTACAACACCCGGGCCAAAGGGACTTTGACCGGCCCCAGCACCGCCGCCAATGCAGTGCTGGCCCTGGGCAACACCCCGGAATCCCCTCCGGGGGGACGCAATGCCCATTTACCGGCAGGGCCGATGGAATATCCTCAAAGTTTTCACGATTTTATGGCAAAAGCCGCCAAAGGTATTTCTGTCCCCCGCCAGATGGTGGAATGGATGTGCCGGGAGCCGGGAGCATTCTTTGAACTTCAATTCCGGAAACTGCTGCTTTTCTGGGATGGCAGGGAACTGCCCAACAATGTCTCTCTTTACGGTGAAGGGAAATACTCACTTCTGCTGCAGGGACTTTTGCCGGGACGTTCCCATTTTCTCTTGGCTTGTGCTTTGGGGGGGATGTTTCTTTTTGCCGGAGCTTTCTTTCGCAAGTACCTGAAACGGCGAGCTTATCTTTACGGATTTGTCCTTATTTACTGGGGGGCGATAGCGGTATTTTACATTCTTTCCCGGTTCCGGGCTCCCATACTTCCCCTGGCGGCGGTCTTTGCCGGAGCTTTTTTAAGTGCACTTTTCATCCGGTGGAAAAAGTGGGAACGGCAGCAGAAAATTATGGCTGTTTTCTGTGCTGCGGCAGGAATTTTCCTCACGGTGGGAGCTTATGATTACTACGCAGACAACTTTGAATCTCTCATAATGCGTTTATGCCGTCCCCGGGGAACCTTTGTGCAGAACGGAGTTCTTGACAACGGTCCCTTTACCTGTGGAGCGTGGACTCCGGCAGAACTCAAAAGCGGTACAAAAATCAGCAAAGAGTTTGCTGTTCAAAAAAGATCCGGCAAAGTCAAGTGGCAGCTTTTTTCCCCGGGCGGCACACTGATTTTTACAGTTAACGGCAGAGAAACGAGCCGGGAACTCCCGGCAAACAGGAATGCTTTTGTTGAATTTGATGCTCCGGAAAAGTTTGAAATAGAAATCATTGCCGTACCTGAAAACACTTTTGCCGTCTATGATCTGAGGAGAAATTACAATCGCTCTTCCCTTGACGGCGAAACACTCCCCGGCGAATGGGTTATGCGTTTTTCTTTCTGAAACGGCCCAGAACTTCTGAAATTTCACGACTTCCTGTAACAAAAGAGCAAACAAGGTAAATTACTCCAAACAGCCCCCCCACTGCCGCAAGTGCAGCAATGTCAGCCAACCGTCCGGAACCGTGATAAAAACGGTCAAGGAGCATCTTGACACTCAGCCCCGCCGCAGAAGCGGCAAACAAAGCTCTGATCAGAGAAAGTCCCGTATTTTTCAAATCGATCCCCACACCGGCCTTTTTCAAAAAGAAAGCCAGCAATATACAATGGATCCCTGAAGAACAACTGGTTGCCAGGGCGATCCCTCCCTGAGCCAGTGCTTTGATCAAAGAGAGACTTAAAAGCACATTGACGGCAATGGCAGTCAAAGAAGCAAAAAGCGGTGTCCGCATATCCTTTCTGGCAAAAAAGGCGGGCAGAATAATTTTCAATGCACAGAAAAACGGAATACCGCATCCGTAAAAAACAGCGACCTGCCGGGCAGCATCCAGATCGTTCATCGTATACCGCCCCCCCAGACAGATGACCTTTAAGAGCAGTTCGTGAAAGAAGATCACCCCGGCTCCCAGCGGAATGGTGCAAAACCACAACTGCCGCAAACCATTATTCATATCCAGCCGCAGTTCTTCCAGATTTCCGGCAGCGGCCGAGGCGGTCATACGGGCCATAATGACCTGTCCCATAGCCACACCGAACATACCGATAGGCAGATCGATCAACCGTTCAACGTATGTCAGTGCAGAGACTCCCTGCGCGTTGACCCAGTGGGCAAGATTACGATCCAGAAAAAAGCTCGCCTGCACAGCGGCACCGCCGATGATCCCGGGCAGAGCCACATTGTAAAGTTTTTTCAAAACCCCCGTATGCTGACGCCAGGAAGAAAAATCCGGGCTGAAATTGACAATTTTCAGCTGAATGACCATTAAAACGAACTGCACAATGCCGGAAATAAGAAAGAGCAGACTTAATACAATAAGAAAACGTTTCAATTCCGGCAAAGTGCTGTCTGCCTTACTGTACCAGCCCCATAACAATCCCCCGACAAGAAAAATATTCATCGACAGAGAATAAAAGGCCGGCAGAATAAAACAGCGTGCATAATTCAGCACCGCCGTCATAACCCCCGTCAGGCAAATAAAAATGGTATAAGGCATCAACAGCGGAGTCAAGATGAAAACCAATCGCCAGCGATCCCCATCCTCCCCCGTACCCGTCAGGCAATTGCCGAGAATAAGGGCGATCAGAGAACAGATAATAACAATGATCCCGAGCAAAGCCCCCAGACAGGGAAAGACAACTGCCAATGCCCCTTTTACGCTTTCCCGGCCGTATTTGGTGTCAAGTTCGGCAACAATAGGCATCAGAGCATTTCCCAGAGCCCCTTCCCCGAAAAGGCGGCGGAGCACATTGGGAAAGGTAAAGGCAAAGTGCCACGCCGAAGCCACAGCACCGCCCCCCAGAACTTCTGCTTCCAGACGCACCCGGCACAAGCCGAGTATACGGCTGATGAAAATGGCACCTGAAACGCCGCAGACTTTCCCCATTATGCCTTTAGGTGAATTTTTCATCGGCACTCCGGTTCCTTATCTTCAGCAGGCAGGAAGTTTTTGACCAGCATATCCAGTTCACCGAGAGACTTGCTGTCATATTTGGAACTTCCGGGATTCAAGAAAATCAGCATATCGGGGTCAAGGCCTTTGGAACGTGTTTCAGAACAGCGTTTCAACGCTCCGGGGGTCAGAATATTTCCCACACCGGCATCATAACAGATCCGGCGGCAGAAATCATTGAGCCGGAAGGTCTGAAGAGCCTGATTGATACTTTCAGGAGCATTGGGTTCGTGAGGATGAAGTTCAAGCAGCAGTTCAATGCGGGGACACAAAAGCTCCCGGCGGAACTGCAGTATTTTTTCCCAGCCGTCAAAGAGACCGCCTCCCGGAACCCGGCACACCAGACACATCGTCTGATCAAAGGGATGGATCACTCCGGCACAGCGGCGCAGAAAACGGCTCAGTTTTTCCCGGTATTCCTCTTTAGCTGCAGCTTGAAACAGATCAAAAGCAACAGAAAATCTTTTTACCCCATATTCAGCAGCCTTGGCACAGCGTTCCTGAAAATGCAGTTCCAGTTCTGAACGCAGCTTGCAGTTTTCCTCAGGAATAAGTGCCGCAAGTTCAGGTGCAATGAAATCCCTGCCGCAAAGCAGTGTGCCGTTTTTATTCAGAGAAATCAATTTCTGCAAAGCCTGAGTGCTGCCGAACACATCTCCTGTGAATTCCACAGCTTTGAGCGAAAGAGGCAGCTTGGCCGGCAATGAAAGAAACTGCTCCGTAGAAACAGCCGATATGCCGTAGCGGGCACTCATAAAAGTCCCGCCTCTCTGAGGGCGTTCCAGCTTGCTTTTTTACCGGACGCCCCCCCTTGCAGCAAACTCAGCTGACGACGCAAGTATTTGGCGATAACATCGGTTTCCAGATTGACCAGTTCTCCGGGGTGACGCTCTTTGAGTGCCGTGGCACTCAAGGTCTGAGGGATCAGGCGCACAGCAAAGTAATCTTCTCCCAGTCCCGCCACAGTCAGAGAAACTCCGTCAATGGTAATGGAGCCTTTCATAGCGATCTCAGGGGCCAGTTCGACAGGCATTTCAACGGAAAATTCAAAATCGCCGTCCGGCAGATGTTTGAGTCCCCTCACCCGGGCGGCAGCATCCACGTGGCCCTGGACGATATGACCTCCCATCCGGCCGCCGGCTGCCATAGCCCGTTCAAGATTGACCTTACCGCCGGTGCCGACAGCCCCCAGATTGGTACGTCGTAAAGTTTCAGACAAAGTAAAAAATTCAATACATCCGTCATCAAAGAAACGTTCCGCTGTCAGGCAGCATCCGTTGACGGCAATACTTTCGCCGATGACCGGATCGTCAAAAGGACGCCCCGGCCGGACAAGGATCCGGTTGGAATGCATACGCAGTATAACGCCGGTCTGTTCAACTAATCCGGTAAACATATTTTTTACTCCTGTGTATATCCTGAAACAGCAATATCGGAACCATAAGAAGTGACCTTGACCCGGTGCAGCTTCAACGCATCAGCCAGAGTTCCGGGATGCCCTCCCCCCAGAACAGGGAAACTCTCCCTGCCTCCAAGCAGAATGGGGGCAATATGGAACTCCACATAATCAACAATGCCGGATTTCAATACGTTATCGGCCAGCTCTCCGCCGCCCTCGATCAGCAGAACCATACAATTTTCCTGCCCCAGACGGCTCATCAGGGAGTTCCACTCTTCTCTTGAAGCAGGAGCGACCCGTTCCACATTTCCGTCGGGGAAATATGCTTCAACATCTTCATCACTCATAGATCCTGAAACAATAAGTCTGCGGGGCTGAGGAGTCCAGTCCTCGGGCTCTCTCACTGTGAGTCCGGGGGAATCGGCTCTCAAAGTTCCGCCTCCGACCATAATGGCATCTGCAAGACGTCTGAGCTGCTGGACCCGGCTGCGGGCCTCGATGCCGGTGATCCATTTTGAGATCCCGTCAGGGTTGGCGATCTTGCCGTCAAGGGTCATCGCCATTTTAAGGATAACAAAAGGCTTTCCGGTTGAAATATATTTGAAAAAGGGACGGTTCAATTCGATACACTCATCCTGACAGACGCCGACCACACAAGAGATCCCGGCTTTTTCAAGGATCTCAATGCCCCGGCCTGCGTGTTTTGGATTGGGATCGAGAGCTCCTGTCACAACTTTTGCAATACCGTTGTCGATGATCAGCTGCGTACAGGGCGGAGTCCTGCCTGTGGTACAGCAGGGTTCAAGGGTCACATAAATGGTGCATCCTTTGCAGCTTCCGCAATGCCGCAAAGCATCCTGTACGGCATTGACTTCTGCGTGAGCTTCACCGGCCCGGACGTGATAGCCCCTGCCGATGATTTTTTTATCAGGAGAAACGACCACCGCCCCCACCATCGGATTGGGATTGGTATGCCCCCACCCCAGTTTGGCAAGGGCAAGAGCCTCCTGCATACAGGCTGTGTCAAAGTTTTCCATATTTTACGCTTTGACCTCAAACAGGGCTTCTGCATAAAATTCGGGATCAAAGTACTGCAATTCCCCGGGCTGTTCCCCGAGTCCCACATAGAATGTGGGCAATTCAAATTCTTCGTGGAGTGCCACAGCCATTCCGCCCCGTCCGGTGCCGTCAAGTTTGGTCAGCACAAGGCCGGTAACGCCGGCACTTTTGATAAATTCCCGGGCTTGATTGACCACATTTGCTCCCAGAGAAGAATCAACGGTGAGCCATACTTCGTGAGGTGCTCCGGGCAAAACTTTGCTGATGGAGCGGCGGATCTTTTCAAGTTCAGACATAAGATCTTTCTGATTATGCTGTCTGCCGGCGGTATCAATAAGCAGAAAATCCGCCTGACGGGCCACTGCGGCAGTGGTGGCATCAAAGGCGACACTGGCGGGATCCGCACCGTGAACGGCGGAAACGATTTGAGCTCCGGTACGCTCACTCCACAACTGCAGCTGTTCCACTGCAGCGGCACGGAAAGTATCACAAGCGCCCAGCACCACTTTGCACTTATCTTCATTGACCAGTTTCCAGGCAAGTTTTCCGATGGAAGTGGTTTTTCCGCTGCCGTTGACGCCGACCATCAATATAACAGTGGGAGCATTTGCGGCACGGTTGATTTCCCGTTTATTGCGGCTGAGGATATCGATCACCTTCTTTTTCAATTCGGTGACCAGATCGGCATCGGTGGCGATATGTCCGGTTTCGTATTGTTCTTTAAGTCCTTTCACCACATTTTCTGCGGCTTTAACGCCGAAGTCAGCAGAAATAAGCATCATTTCCAATTCTTCAAAGTCGCTTGTCTTATAAGACTTTGTTCCGGTAAAGATCCCGGAAATGGCCCGGGTGAATTTAGTGGCACTTTTTTCAAGTCCCTTTTTGAAAACAGAAAATATTGAACCCATAATTAAAGGTAAACCCGCTTCTTTAATGTTGACTTTTTTCCCAACAGGGAGTACTTGGTATAATATACACGGATTTGCTTGAAATTTCAACTCCGGAATTGTATATTATATTCCATAATTATGAGGTTTTGCGTTATGCTGGAAAATATTATCATCAAAGGTGCTTCACAGCACAATCTGAAAAATATCAATGTCACATTGCCCCGGAACAAACTTATCGTCATAACCGGTCTTTCAGGTTCCGGGAAGTCCTCTCTTGCCTTTGACACATTATACGCAGAGGGACAGCGGCGTTATGTGGAAAGTCTTTCAGCCTATGCCCGGCAGTTCCTCGACCGTATGCAGAAACCCAAAGTGGAACATATCGAAGGTCTTTCCCCCGCCATTGCCATTGAACAGCGTACCGCAGGAGCCAATCCCCGGTCGACCGTTGCCACAGTCACAGAGATCTACGATTATCTGCGTCTGCTCTACGCCCACGCCGGAACCCCTCACTGTCCTCAATGCGGAGCGGTGCTGGAATCCCAGTCTGCTCAGGTCATTGTCGAAAAATTGCAAACTCTGGAACCTGGCCTGCGTCTGCAGATCCTCGCACCTGTCGTTGACGGCCGAAAAGGTGAACACAAAGATGTTATGGAAAAGATCCTGCAGGACGGTTTCGTTCGTGCCCGGATCGACGGAGAGATCCTTTCTCTGGAAGATGACGGGATCCCCCGGCTTGATAAGAATATCCGTCACTCCATTGCCGCCGTCATCGACCGTCTGGTGACCGGAAAAGTTGATTCTTCCCGGTTGACCGACTCGGTGGAAACCGCCTTGCGCTGCGGCAGCGGCGTTATGATCGCCCTGCTTCAGAAACCCGGAGAAAAAGAAAATTCTGAAATCACTTTCTGCGAAAAACTTGCCTGTCTCAAATGCGGCATTTCTTTCGGCGAACTTCAGCCCCGGAACTTCTCTTTCAACTCCCCCTACGGAGCCTGCGAATGCTGCAACGGATTGGGGATCGAACAGTTTATGGACCCGGTCAAAGTGATTCCTGATCCGGCTCTTTCCATCCGCAAAGGAGCCATTCCCGGCTGGCGCAGAGGAGCTCAGCATCTCATTATCTATTACAATATGCTCCTGAGAAAATTCTCAGAAGTTCTCAACTGCCCCGATATGCTGACGACTCCTTTTCAGGATCTGCCTGAAAATATCCGTAACTTTCTGCTCTACGGCAGCGACGGAAAAGATGTGGAATTCGACATCACCATCAACCGCCGCCCCTACCATTGGAAAAAACCTTTTGAAGGCATATTGGAAAATCTGCGGCGGCGGCTCAATGAAACAGAATCCGACTCTGTCCGGGAACGGCTCAGCTCCTATTTGAGTCCCCGGGAATGTCCCTGCTGTCACGGAAAAAGATTGAAACCTGTCAGCCTTGCCGTCAAGGTCTGCGGACAATCCATTGCCGATTTCTGTGCTCTTCCGGTAACAGAGGCTTTGGAGTTTATTTCAAAAATCTCCCTGACACCGGAAAAAGCAGCTGTGGCCGCAGAAGTCCTGCGGGAAATTTCAGGACGTTTGAAATTTCTTAAGGATGTGGGACTTGATTACCTGACTCTTGACCGTTCAAGCGGCACACTTTCAGGCGGCGAGGCCCAGCGGATACGTCTTGCCACTCAGTTGGGCTGCGGTCTTTCGGGAGTGCTTTACATCCTTGACGAACCCTCTATCGGACTTCACCAGAGAGACAATGGAAAGCTCCTTGCCACTTTGGAACAGCTGCGGGATATGGGAAACACGGTGGTCGTTGTTGAACACGACCTTGAAACCATTGAGCGGGCCGACTATGTGGTCGATCTGGGCCCCGGAGCAGGAGAATACGGCGGCAGGATCGTCGCCGCAGGAAAACCTGACGAACTGAGGGATTTTCCGGAATCAAGCACTGCGGATTTTCTTTCCGGCCGCAGAGCCATTACCGTACCCGAAAAACGGCTCACCGGCAACGGCAGGGAAGTGGTCATCAAAAAGGCGTCTCTCCACAATTTGAAAAACGTCACAGCCAGAATCCCTCTTGGCTGTTTCACCTGTATCACCGGAGTTTCCGGTTCCGGGAAATCCTCCCTCATCAACGGTACCCTTGTTCCGGCGTTGAACCGGCACTTCAACATCGGCGACGCGATCCCCGGCCCCAATGGAGGCATTGAAGGACTGGAATTTATCGACAAAGCCATCGTTATCGACCAGAGTCCCATCGGCAGGACTCCCCGTTCCAATCCGGCCACTTATACAGGAGCTTTTGACCTGATCCGGCAACTTTTTGCGACCCTGCCGGAAGCGAAATTGCGGGGATACGATCAGGGCAGATTCAGTTTCAATGTCAAGGGGGGACGGTGTGAAGAATGCCACGGAGACGGGATCCTCAAGATAGAGATGCAGTTTCTTTCAGATGTTTATGTTGAGTGTTCCCATTGCGGCGGCAGACGGTTCAATTCAGAGACTCTCAATGTCAAATTCAAGGGACATTCCATTGCCGATCTGCTTGAAATGACTGTTGCTGAGGCGGCAGAACTTTTTGCTCCGTTCAAACGCATTGTCCGCAAACTGGACGTGCTCAATGAAGTGGGGCTGGGCTATATCAAACTGGGACAACCCGCCACCACTCTTTCAGGCGGCGAAGCCCAGCGGATCAAACTTGCCACTGAATTGGCCCGTATTCCCCGGGGACACACACTCTATATTCTGGATGAACCCACCACCGGACTTCATCTGGCAGACATCGACCAGCTGCTTAAAGTCCTTTTCAAACTCCGGGATATGGGGAACAGTGTCATTGTCATTGTACACAATCTGGATGTGATAAAAATGGCAGATCATATTATTGATATGGGCCCTGAAGGGGGGATCAACGGCGGAACCGTTATCGGAACCGGAACACCGGAAATACTGACACTCAACAAAAAATCCATTACCGGGCAGTTTCTCAAGCCCTATTTGAAATTATGATCGTCCGGGTCGTCACAGAACTTTCCCTTGACCGGGGATTTGATTATCTGGTCCCGCCTGAGCTTGAAGGAAAAATCAGGGTGGGTTCAGCAGTTACAGTTCCTTTCGGCAAGACTTTGCGTGAAGGGGTGGTACTTTCCATTCCTGAAAGTTCCCCCTACCCTTTTTCAAAGCTGAAACCCATTGCCGGACTCTGTACCACCCGGGCGGATATTCCGGAAAAACTTATTGAACTGGGCTTATGGATCGCTGAATATTACTGCTGCTCCCAGGAACACGCCATCCGGACACTGCTCCCGGCAGCAGTCCGCAGCGGCAAGATCCGTCCCAAGACACGCAAACTTTTTACCATTGCCAAAACGGATGAGGCTGAAAAAATCATCGTTGAAAGTGCCGAAAAAACCTCTCTGCGTTCCCGGGCCCTTATCCTGCGGGAGCTGCGTTCAGCGGGCACGATGTCAATGGATGCTTTGAAAAATGTCCCTAACTTCAGTGCTTCAAGCCTTAACACATTACTGAAAAACGGGATCATTTCTGTTGAAGAAGAGATCGTCCGGGCCGATATTTTCGGCGATGCCGTCATATTGCCGTCTCAACCTCTGCCCCCGACACCGGATCAGAAAAAAGCCCTTGACCTTTTTGATGATATGTGCAGCGGCAAAACCACTTCCAAAGTGATGCTGCTCCACGGTGTCACCAACAGCGGCAAAACAGAAGTCTATCTGCAATGTATCGCCAAAGTCCTTGAACAGGGAAAAAGTGCTATTGTACTGGTCCCTGAAATTTCACTTACCCCCCAGACCTTACGTCGTTTCCGTGCCCGTTTCGGGGATGATATGAGCGTGCTCCACAGCCGCCTTTCTGAAAGAGAACGTTACGACGAGTGGAACCGGATCAACGAAGGGAAAGTCCGCATTGCCATCGGAGCCCGTTCTGCCTTGTTCGCTCCCTTCCGCAATCTGGGCCTCATTGTGGTGGATGAAGAACACGAATCCACCTACAAGCAATCTGAATCCCCCCGTTATATGGCCCGGGATGTGGCAGTGATGCGGGGGAAATTTGAAGATGCCTGTGTCATCCTCGGTTCAGCCACCCCTTCAGCAGAATCTATGTTCAACGCCCGAAACGGTAAATTTCTGCTGGCAAAGATGAATTCCCAGGCCAACGACAATGCCGCTCCCCTGATGCGTCTGGTGGATCTGCGTCTGGAAAACCCGGAAGACGGCAATCCTCTTTTTTCCAAACCTCTTATTGAAGCTGTCCGCGACCGTATCGCCCGGGGCGAACAAAGTATTCTCTTCCTCAATTTGCGGGGGTACGCCCGGGTTATGGTGTGCAAAGAGTGTTCCTATGAAGCGTGGTGCCCGGAGTGTTCTGTCCATTACACCTATTCAAAGTCCCGGCAGACTTTGAGCTGTCATTTGTGCGGAAATGTGATCCCGGCCCCGGAAAGCTGCCCTCAGTGTTCCTCACCGACAGTCCGTTTCGATGGTGCGGGGACAGAAAAAATCGAAAGTATCGCCCGTGCGGTTTTCAAAGGAGCCCGCATTGCCCGTATGGATTCCGATTTGATGCGTTCAGCCAACGATTACGAAGCGGTACTGGAAAAATTCCGCCGGGGCGAACTGGATATACTCATCGGAACCCAGATGATCGCCAAAGGGCTCCACTTCCCCAATGTCACTCTGGTAGGGATCTTAATGGCGGATCTGGGACTTTCATCCCCGGATTTCCGGGCTCCGGAAAGAACATTTCAGCTTATCACTCAGGTGGCGGGCAGAGCGGGCCGCGGCGAACTCCGGGGAGAAGTTTATCTGCAAACCCGGAAACCTGACAATGAAACGATCCTGCATTCAATGAATCTGGATTTTTCCGCCTTCAGTACCTATGACCTTGAGTTCCGTGAACTTTTCCGTTATCCGCCTTTTTCCCGGCTCATTGCGGTTTGGTTCAAGGGCAGTGAAGAGGAAAAGCTGGCGGAATATGCCGCGGATTTCCTCGAAAAACTCCGTCCCTATGCACACGAAAAAATCAAGCTGGCAGGGCCTGCTCCGGCCCCCATTGCCCGGATCAAAGGCAAGTTCCGCTATATGCTGATGATCCGGGGCGAAGGACTCAAACTTATCCGTCAGGCCTTAAAGGTGCTGACTTTTCACAGAAAACATCCGGGGGATATTGAAGTCGCCATTGATGTGGATCCCCAATCCCTTTTATAACACTGAAAGGAAATTTCAAAAATGCAATCCCAACTTGAAGCATACGCCGATCTGATCGTTCAAAAAGGAGTCAACCCCGACAAAGGACAGGAAGTTCTGCTCATCGCCGGTCTCGATCAGCCTGACTTTGTCCGGATGACAGTCAAAAAGCTGTATGAACAGGGAGCGTCCAAAGTGGTGGTATCGTGGGAAGATATGCCCCTTGCCAAACTGGATCAGCTCTACCGCAGTGAAGAATCCCTTTCCTCTCTCGCAGAATGGGAACTTGCCAAATGGAAATGGCGGGCGGATGCCCTGCCCGCACTTCTCTGGCTGGATTCAGATGACCCCGACGGTATGGAAGGCATAGATCAGGGCAAACGTGCCCGGAGTCAGGCGGCGAGATTTCCTCTTATCAAACCTTTCAGAGAAGCTATGGAAAACCGTCATCAGTGGTGCATTGCCGGAGTCCCCGGTATTCCGTGGGCCAGAAAGGTATTCCCCGGTGTCCCGGAAAAAGAAGCACTGGAAAAACTCTGGTATGCCATTCTCAAAGCCTCCCGTGCCCTGGGAGATCCCATTGCCAACTGGGAAGAACACAACAAAACTGTCCACGAGCGGGCAGCAAAACTTAATGCCTATCACTTTGCGGCACTGGAATATAAAAGTTCCAACGGCACAGATTTCCGGGTCGGTCTTATGGAACAGGGAATTTTTGCCGGCGGTAGTGAAAACGATCTGAGCGGCCGGGTATTCAATCCCAATATCCCCTCAGAAGAAATTTTCACTTCCCCCAAAAAAGGCGAAGCTGAAGGGATCGTCGTCAGTTCAAAACCCCTTTCCTGGCAGGGGTCTCTCATTGAAAACTTTTCCATCCGCTTTGAAAATGGCAAGGCCGTGGAAGTCCACGCCCAAAAGGGACAGGATGCCCTCGAAAAGATGATTTCTATGGATGAAACCGCCCCGTACCTGGGCGAATGTGCCCTGATCGATCACCGTTCCCCCATCAGTGATATGGGGATCCTCTTTTATAACACGCTCTACGATGAAAACGCCAGCTGTCACCTGGCTTTGGGCAGAGGATTTGATGTCTGTGTCGCAGATTATGAAAAATATACCCGCGAAGAACTCAAAGCAATGGGGGTCAACGACAGTATGATCCACGTCGACTTTATGATCGGCACTTCCGATCTCAATATCGACGGCATCACCGCCGACGGCAAAAAAATCCCCGTATTCCGCAACGGGAGCTGGGTTTTCTGAAAAAAACGGCTGACAGCATACAATTTGTACAGCAGGGAGATACGATGTTCTTCCTGAGTGTGTATATTATACACAGAGACTTGTAATAAAGAGAAGGAACGTGGTTTTTGGGGCGGGAGGAAAAGTTCTTTCGGCCCGCCTCAACTTCTTTCACTTCTTTTACCGACCTTTGTCGGGAACAGCGCAAAAATAAAACCGGCCGGGGAGGAGCCCGGTCGGTTTACTGCAGT
Source organism: Victivallaceae bacterium (assembly GCA_045605205.1). Classification (GTDB taxonomy): domain Bacteria; phylum Verrucomicrobiota; class Lentisphaeria; order Victivallales; family Victivallaceae; genus UBA1784. The sequence continues at coordinate 1,022 of JAZUPO010000089.1, read as the reverse complement.
TTTTACGGTAAAAACGTTCCGTCCATACTCAGAGGTTTCACCTGTCTGCACTTACAAATTAATATTTTATGCGGCAAATTTCAAATTTATTTTCTAAAATAAATTTAATTTTCATTTTAATAATGCACATATTCAAAAATACAAAAACAAAAAATCATTATTTATTAACAAGTTACAACAAAAATCAACTTTATTTTAGAATTTAAGATAAAAATTCATCCTCCTGCCGGACACCTTATTTTCCCTCAGTCAGAGTTGCTCCGGCAAAGGCGGCAATAATGTTGAGCAGGATTTGAACAACGCTTTCCATTCCCTGTACATCCACATATTCCGTCTCGCCGTGGGCACGGTAACCGCCGTATCCCAGATTGGGACAGGGTAATCCCATAAAACTGAGTCTGGCACCGTCAGTACCGCCGCGAATGGGAGACATACAGGGAGTCAGACCGGCTTTTTCAATAGCTTTCTGAGCATATTCCACAAGGAAGGGATAGCGGGCAATGACCTCTGCCATATTGCGGTACTGCTCTTTCAGAGAAACTGTCACAGTACCAACTCCGTACTTGCCATTAAGGTATCCGGCAATATCCAAGAGTGTTTTTTTGCGTTTTTCAAAGAGTCCAGTCGCGTGATCACGCAAGATGTAATGAAGTTCTGCACGGCTGACATTTCCGGAACTGCTGACCAGATGATAAAAGCCTTCCCGTTCCTCTGTATGTGCGGGAACTTCCCAGGCCGGAAGCATTGAATCAAACTCCATAGCAAGCTTTTGAGCATTGATCATCAGATTTTTAGAACTCCCGGGATGAGTGGAAAATCCTTTGAATATGACATCAGCCCCGGCAGCATTGAAATTCTCACTTTCGATCAATTCAGGAGCTCCCCCGTCCACAGTGTAGGCATAGGGAACTCCGAAAAAGTCCACATCAAAAAATTTGGTTCCGCCTCCTATTTCTTCATCCGGCGTAAAGGCGATGGACAAAGGGCCGTGAGGGATTTTTTCATTGAGGATAAGTCGGAGG
>JAZUPO010000088.1:0-7684 GCA_045605205.1 Victivallaceae bacterium | reverse complement strand
GGAAGGAAGGGAGAACCTTTTTTCAAAAAGGGTTCCCTTCCTTCTCCGGCTCCTTTCACCTTGATAGAACTTCTTGTAAAAAGATCACATCTCTGCTGTGATCGTGTTTACGGCAAAGAAGGAAGTTTTTCACCTGCCTATGGGCAGGTGAAGCTGTACAGCTTCACCTTAATAGAGCTTCTTGTTGTGATCGCGATCATTGCTATCTTGGCCTCGATGCTGCTGCCTGCCTTGCAAAAGGCCCGCGACAAAGCCAAAGAGAGCAGCTGCCTTTCCAATCTGAAACAGCAGGGGAATGTTATGTTTTCATATTGTATGGACAATAATGACTATCTGCCTCTTGGTGAATACGAACCTGAAATCGGAACATTTCAGGGGCTTGCGACCGCCTCCAGCCCGGCGTGGTATGTCCGTGTCGGCGGATATCTGGGAGCTGTCAAAGAAAATTTTTACCAGAATAAATTTCCCCGCCCCAAAGTCTTTTTCTGCCCTGCCAATCCCGTACACCTTGCCTCAGAAAAACAGCAAACTTCCTACTGTATCCCCTGGTATGTTGCCAAGACCAATAAGGTCAAAAACGGTCCCTGGCGTATCGGAAAACTGACCAGAATCAACAATCCTTCGGTCAAAGTCTATATGACTGAGGCGAATTTATCCACCCATTTCAACACCTCCGACTGGGGATATTATAACTCCCAGCACAGCGGCGGCTCAGTTCAAATGCTCTGCCATATGGACGGCCATACTTCAAGGATGAACAAAAGTTTCCTTTTCAACAAACGCAGCACATATCTTGATGCTTATTACAAATAATTTATCATAAAAAAAGAAAAAAATGAAAAAATCACCACTTCTTCTTTTGCTGTCGGCAGCGTTTATGCTCAATGCCGGGACGATCGACTTTGAAAAACCGTCTAAAGAATGGGTCGTCAGAACTTATGTGGGCTATAAAAATGTTCTCAAAGCTCCGGGGATGAGTTTTGAACGCTCAGGCTTGAAAGCACACAACGGCAACTTTTCTCTGGAACTTAATTCCACACTGCCAGAGAGGACATTTCACTTCAATTACACCATTGAGCGGCCCGCTGCTCAAGGGGGCGTCGAACTGAAATTTCACTATTTCATCGCAGAATCCGAAAACAAACCCGCCGTCAGCGGCAGAATTATGCAGCTGGATGCCAAAGGCAGAGCCATAAAGCCCCTCAAATTCTTTACTGCCTCTACTAAAAAGGGGGAGTGGCAAAGCGTTTCCTGCACCGTTTATCCCAAACCGGAATGCCGCAGACTTCAGGCGACGATCTGGTTCAAAGGCAAGATGCGTTCCTATCTGGACGACGTTTCTTTTGGAGCGGCTCAAAGGGTCAAAGCTTCTGCCGGCAAAGCTGAAATTCTGGCACAGGGAGCTTTCGGCACCTGGTTTGCCGCCCCCGCTGACAGACGCGTCCCCCGTACCGGAGTTCCCGGTAACGGTCAAAAGATTTCTGTACTGCGTCTGAAAGCTGCCAAAGGTGAAAAAACAGCCGTGATCCTGGGCGTCGCCCCCAAAGCTGCCGCAAAGCGTCTGGAACTTGAAATTTCCGCTCCCGGAGCTTTCAAAAATATGGTGCGGGTCAATACTCTCGGCTTCATTGAAATGCGTAATCCTGACAATCCCGCAATGAAAGGATTTCATTCAGATCCTCTCCTGCCTGAATCTTTTGCAACCGGAACTCCCGGGATCAACAGCTGTTTCTATGTGGAATTTGCCGTTCCCCGCACCGGTGTTTCCGGGGTCCTCAAAGGAGAGATCAAACTTAAAGCAGACGGCAAAGTCATCGCTTCAACGCCTTACGAACTCAAGGTACGGAACTTTGCCCTGCCCCAATATCCCCGTTTGAAAACCTATATGCCTATCCGGGCCCATAAGGGATTCCGCAAATTTGACCGCCGCAAGATCAACTTTATTGTTGACGATATGCTTCAACTCTGCCGGGATGAACGAATCAATCCTCAAGGCGGCGTAGAGGTCACAGCTCCCAAATTTGAGATCCGCAACGGTCTCCCCGCAGTTACCGATTGGAGCGGATTTGATGCCAGCGTCAAAAAACTTGCCGTTGACTGCGGCTTTGACCGTGTCCGTCTGCCGCTGCCCACATTCGGAGCTCACGGCGGCTGGTTTTTACGCGGCAAGGGCCAGAAAGAACCCCTCTTTATGGGAAAACCGCTGCTTTCGGATGAAGGACTGAAATATCTGGGCGAAGTGACCCGGCTTTACTATGAACGGCTGAAACAGAAATTTCCCTGGGTCATCGGCTATGCCTTTTTTTACGATGAACCCCCCGCCTGGCTCACTAAAGATGTGCAGAAGCTCTTTCGCTCTGTTATGAAATCTGCCCCCGACTGCAAGATCTATGTAACAGGAGGCCACAGCCTTGAATACATCGACTCAGCTTTCGCCTTTTGTATGCCCCTTGCTCCCGGATTTCTCTGGAGTGAAAAGGAACGCAACCGTCTGGGCAACAGAGAAATCTGGCACTACAACTGGAACGCCCCTCTTGATAACAACACCTACCACATCAACCGTCTCTATCCCTGGCTCTGCTACACCGTCAACAGCTGCGGAGCTTTGGGCTGGCACAGTAACCACACAGGTTCACTGACCAATCCCTGCAACCCCTGGACCGATATGGAACTGACCTACGGCTGCGGTTCGGTCGCTATGTTTTATCCGCCCCGCAAGGCAGGTGAAAAGATCGTTCCCTCTATCCGTCTGCGCCACCGGGGAGATTCCCTTGAGGACTACGACTATCTCAAGCTGCTGGAAGAGTGCATCGACAAATACTACCCCGGCCAGGGCAGAAAAAGAGTCCTTGAAATCATCAAAGAGGTCATTCCTGAAGCACCTTTCAAATACCTGAACGATCCTGACAAGATCACCTCTGTCCGGGAACGTATCGGCGACGAAATCGAATCTTTCCCCGTAAAACCTGTTGTTCTGCTGCGTTCCAATCCTGTGGAAAACAGTGAGCTGCTGCTGCCTGAAATCAACTTTACGCTCCTTGCGCCTGCGGGAACACTCATCACCGCTCCCGACGGCAAAAAATATACCGCAGGGAAAAACGGCAAAGTTGAATTCAAAGGGATACTGCCAAAACTGGGGAAAAACAAACTGGAATTCACAGTTGTTCACGGCAAAGCAAAGAAAACGATCTTCCGGCAGTACACTCTTCTGGCAGACCCCCTGCTCAAGGAGTTCAAAACCCTCGCCGTTTCCCCGGCTGACAAAGCTCTCCTCAAAAAATGCGAAAGTTCTGTCTATACCCCCACTATGCGTACTGCCGTTGCCAAACGGATTTCTATAATCAAAAAAGGCCGTTTGACCAAAGATCTGACAGAAGCACGGAAATTGACTTCCCCCTTGAGCAAAGCCCTGGTCCGTCAGGCGGAAATGTGCTTCAAATGGAACTTCCCCGAAAGAACAGCCTACTATATTGCTCTGGCAAAGAAAGTCCCTGTTTCTTCCGGAAGATCCGCCGTCAAAGTCACTCCCTTTGTGCAAAAAGAGCACTTTGGGATCGAACTTGACAACGGGATCGTTTCTGCAAGATTCCTTGAAACAGGGGGGCGTATGATCTCCTTTAAGGTGAACAAGGTTGAAACCTTTGCCCGCCCGGAATGGAAAAAAGTTCTTTCAGCCAAAGAACGTGCCCGGCGGCAGCCTGCCAAAGAGCTGGTTCTGAATATGCCCGAATACGGCGGTATGGAAGATGCTTCAGGCAACAACCACCGCTGGACCATTTCAGCAGTGGACTGGGATATGGAGATCCTTGAACTTTCTGACAAACAAGCTGCCATTGCTTTTTCAAGTATGATCCCCGGCACCCCCTTCAAACTCCGCCGTGTGGCAACTTTGAGATCCGGTGCATCAGAGATCCAATTTGATTACAACATCCGCAATACCGCTCCCGCAGATCTTCAGTCCGACGATCCTGAAAGTTTCCGTCTGCCCTGGCGTCTGCGTCTGCTGCCCGGTATCGGTGCCGACGAAGCTGCTCACGATCTGATTGGTTTGCCCACACTCAAAGCAATGCCCAAAGTCAGGATGAACACCGGGGATCCCTCTTTCTACTCCGGCTTGTTCCCCCTGACAAAGCCTGCTATCGGAGCTTTCGACAGCAAAGCACAGTGCGGCTTTATTCTGACCGGCTCTCCTGAAATCGTCAGTTTCAGTTATACCTGGTTCGACGACCGCAGCCGCAATCCTGCCAAAAAGCCCCTCTACACCCTTGAAGTGCTGCGTTCATTTCTGCTGAAAAAACCGGGGGACAAAAATGCCAATTCTCCTCTTTCGATCCTGCCCGGCAAAGAGTTGAGTTTCCGTGTATACCTTAAGGGATTCAGCGGAGCCGACGGCGAGAAAGCGTGGAATAAAATTTTCAAAAAATAATTTGTTTTTCAAAGGAACATAAATTTATGTTGAAACCTCAATGCAATTCACACCGTTTTGTCATTTCTCTCAACGGTGTTTGGGAATACGCAAAAAGCTGCCCGCTTCCGGGAAAAGAATTTGTCCCGGAAGGGCGTCTGGCTGTTCCTGCCTCCTGGAACGAACAGCACAACTCTCTCTACCACCACAAAGGCCGGGTCTGGTATCAGTACCGCTTTTCCCTGCCGGAAGTGCCGGAAGGCCAAAGAGCCTTGCTGCGTTTTTCCGGCGTGCTGTACCGGGGAGAATTCTATCTCAACGGGCAAAAACTCGGTGAGGACAACACAGGTCTTATGCCTGTGGAATTTGACGTGACAGAACTTTTGTCCGCCGACGGCAATCTGCTGATCGCCGGTATCGACGGCGACCGCTATGAAAGTCAGGCGATCGGTCACGGCGATTTTTATGAATACGGCGGGATCCACCGTCCGGTGACTCTTGAGATCGTCAACGCAGTCCGCATAACAGATTTGAAAGCAGAAACCTCTGCCGCAGGCTCATTGAAACTGCGCTGGCAGACCACTGGAGGCGACAAGATCCGTTTTGCGATCAACGGTCAGCAGTTTGCTTTTGATACCGCCGCAGCTTCCGGAGAAAAAACGATTTCAAACATCATCCCCTGGAGTCCTGAAAACCCTAAACTTTACACCCTTTCTGCACAGTTGTTTGAGCAAAACAAAGTGTGTGATACATTTGATCTGAAAACCGGATTCCGCACTTTTGAAGTTTCCGGCAGAGATTTGCTGCTCAACGGCAGCAAATGCCGCTTTGACGGTTTCTGCCGCCACGAGGATTTTTATATCATCGGCAAAGGGGTGAACGATGCTCTCAATGTCCGGGATTTTGAACTGATGAAATGGTGTGGAGCCAACTCCTTCCGTACCAGTCATTATCCCTATTGCGAAGAGATCCTTGAGCTTGCCGATGAACTGGGTTTTCTCGTTATTGACGAACTGCCCTTTTCTTCACTCAAAAAGGATCAAATGGCAGATAAGGAACTGCAAAAAAATGCGGTGATTATGGTAAATCGTCTTATTGACCGGGACTTCAATCATCCTTCAGTTGTTTCCTGGTCTCTGGGGAATGAGTGCCAGATCGAAGCTCCTGAATCAGAAGAATTTTTCCGTATCGTTTTAACGGAAGTCCGTTCTGCCGACCCGAACCGGCCCACCACGTTGGTGGCCTTTACCCGTCCCGGAGAGGACTACGCTTACAAGTTTGCCGACATTATCGGCATCAACCGTTATTACGGCTGGTACGCCTATCCCCAATGGGGCACTCCCGGCGAACCGGGGGATATGAAACGGGCCATTGAACTGCTGAATCAGGAACTTGACAAATTCAGCGAAACAATGGAAAAACCCTTTATCATCACTGAATTCGGAGCTGATTGCATTTCCGGACACCATTCAATGTTCGGTCAGCAGTTCACCGAGGAGTTTCAGGCAGAATTCCTCAAGCGTTACATCACTTGTCTGAAAAACCGTCCCGATGTGGCAGGGATGCACATCTGGCACTTTGCCGACTTCAGCACCAATCAGCTTCCTCTGCGTGTACAGGGCAACCGCAAAGGGATCTTTTCCCGGAACCGTGAACCCAAGATCGCCGCCTTTGCCGTCCGGCAGGCGTGGACAGGCAAAGATGGCCTCGGCCTCGAGCTGCTGGGGGATGAATAAAAACAGAAGACAGGGGCAGTCGAAGTAAAACCGCCGCAGATAGATTTTTTCTCACTGGATGTAGAGGGGAACGAATTATCTGTGCTGAAAGGATATAACGTCATTCGGGATTCCAGTCCAAATGATTTGCTGTTTATCCGCAAGATATGAGCCTGTCAGGTGACGAAATCCGGTAGAAACATATCGGCCCAAATGAGCAATAAAACCTGTATCAAAATTTCACTTCCGACGACAGTGCTCCTGGTTCCTGAAGCTTAACTGTCGATCCATTCTTCCGGATAAGCAAACAAAGATAACTCACACCACTCTTTCATTGGGGAAAACTGTTTCAACTCAAAGTGATAATTCAAATCCCAACTTTCCAAAGTCTGATAAATTCCGGTAAATTCATCTGCGTTATGATAAATAGACAGACTTAAAAGAGGTCGATCGCGCCGGATCGTTTGTTCTGCTCCGTTGAGAAATTTCAGCCCCATCCCTTCAATGTCTGCTTTCAATACACCGAAAGGGCACCTGTATCGTTCTGACACGCAGTCCAAAGTAGTGCACTCCATACCCCCGGATCCTTCGGATGTATCAGACAAAGCAAAGGGGCATATTTCATATTTTTCCAAAGGGATCCCATTTTTTTTCAGTACAGCCTGCAATTTGTTCCGGCAATCTGCAAATGGTTCAAATATCACAACTTTTTCCGGAGAATAGTCCATAAAAACCAAGGTCGAATCGCCGAGATATCCGCCGACATCACCAAACAGCTTGCCCGCGATGTTCCTTTTGACAAATTCAGGAGCAAACCGCAACCCGTGGTGGTAGTACAGAGATTCCGTTCCGACCTCACTGCAACTGAACCGATATCGCCGGCAAGCCTCTTTAAAGTCCTTTTGCAGTCTTTTGAATTCTTCTTTTTCCTGTTGGCTGAAAAAATATTCAGGATGTACAAAACAACCGCCCCGGGGAGGAGCGATTTGCCGATGCATAAAACGGATCGCCAATTCGATCGAATCCTTATCCAAACGCTTAAAGATCGCTTCGATTTCCTGATCCGTATAAAACCTGTTGCTCGCAGATGTCCCATAAGGGGCAGAATAAAGCCGCAAGTCAGCTGAAAATGCGACCAGAGCCGCATTCAACCGGGAACCTCCGGGAATCCGTTTCAACAGGGGAGTGATCTTGTCAACATACAAAGAACGCAGTCCCATAGATAAAATTTCCTGTACAATTGAAATAAACTCAAAAATTTTCTCTCTTAAAATACAACACACTCTCCTCTTTTTCAACCTGAAAATCAGAAAAAAAGTTTTTTCTCCACACTTCCCTATGCCAGGTTCAGGGTATCAATACAGCTGCCGTGGGCAATCACTGAATTCGGAGCTGATTGCATTTCCGGATACCATTCAATGTTTGGTCAGCAGTTCACCGGGGAGTTTCAGGCAGAATTCCTCAAGCGTTACATCACTTGTCTGAAAAACCGTCCCGATGTGGCAGGGATGCACATCTGGCACTTTGCCGACTTCAGCACCAATCAGCTTCCTCTGCGTGTACA
>JAZUPO010000087.1:0-6141 GCA_045605205.1 Victivallaceae bacterium | reverse complement strand
AAGTTTTTCTTCAGAGCCCACAATCCCAAAGCAGGATTGCTGATGTAGAAAATTTCTTCACCGTCCACAATATTGATGCCGTCTTTGAGTTTTTCGGGATCATACTTGGCTGACATTTCAGCCAGATCGGCATATTCAAATCCCACACTGCGGATCTCTTCCTCAGTCACACCGGGGCCGGGGCAGTAGGTGATCCGGAACCGGCCTTCGCTGGAACCGTGGATCAGGTGTGCCGCAGCTCCCAGGTTGTCCCGGAGTTCCTGATTTTCCTCCACCATCTTGAGGGTGTGAGGCGTGCCCTTGTAGCCGTATTTACGGATCAAACGGTCGTTTTCTTTGTCTTCGCCGAACTCCTTGAGTCCGGGTGCAAGCACGATCAAATCACCGTCATCGGCAATCGCCATACGGGTACGGTAGACAGCCTTGTTACCCAGCCAGGTGCTCTTGAATTCTTCGGGGTCAAGGAAGACCACCACCTTTTTCAAGGGGGCATCCAAAAGCTGCAAGTTGGCGGCCACGCTCAATTCGCAGGCGGCAAGGAAGGCATCGCTGCCGGTACCGGAGAAAAATCCCCGCATAGCCATTTTCTGAGTGGCTTCATCCTTGGCCATAACAGTGAGCATATAGACCAGAGGCAGATCTTTCAAATAGGTGTCCACACCGTAGTTGAAAAGTTTTCTCACAGGAGAATCAGCTCTGCCCATAATGTTTTCAAGTCCGGCAGCAGCTCCCAGGAAGTGGGACTTGTTGATCACGTCGGAACCGCCAACACCCACCATCAGATTCTTGGTATAGTTGGCCATACCCACCACTTCGTGAGGGACCACCTGACCGATACTCAGGATCAGGTCATAGTTTCCTTCAAAAAGCAGCTTGTTGACGCCGATCTTCACTTCGTAATCCAGCTTGCCGCCGGAAATTTCTTTCACAAAGTCAGATGAAGCGACCCCCAGCTCTTTCACATCGTTCCGCCAGTCGTGAACTTTGAAAAGGCTTTTCGGGATCTTGCTGCCGAACATCAATGTCAGCTCTTTTTCGCCCATAGGAGCGTGAGTTCCCAGAGCGGGCATAATGTCGATGTGGCATTTGTCGCCGTAAAGCTCCCAGATGATCTCGGTGATCCGGCCCGCCTGGGAGTTCAGGCGGGTGTGATCCGGAGGAAGCAGCAGGAGACGCTTGATCTCCTTGCCGCTTTTCTCAATGGTGGAAATCACCAGTTCTCTGAGTTCGCTGTCGGAAATAGCGGTATCGACACCGCCTTTCTGTACATAGATACCCATACTGCGTTTCACCCTCAGACGGTGTAGGTTCCGGCGACAGTCTTGCCGCTGTTTTCGGTCCACTCGGTGTGGAAGAATTTGCCCCGTTCGGCATCCACGCGTTCATAGGTGTGGGCACCGAAATAGTCACGCTGGGCCTGGAGCAAGTTGGCGGGAACCACTTCGCTGCGGTAGCCGTCGTAGTAGCTCAGAGCACTGCTGAAAGCGGGCACGGGGATACCGGCCAGAACAGCCTGGGCAATGACTTCACGCCAGGCAGCTTCGCAGTCGGCGATAGCGGCTTTGAAGAAGTCATCCAGCAGCAAATTGGCCAGTTTGGGATCTTTGTCAAAGGCAGCTTTGATCTTATCCAGGAAGCGGGCACGGATGATGCATCCGCCACGCCACAAGAGAGCGATTTCGCCGAAGTGGAGATCCCAGTCATATTCCTTGGCGGCCTGCTTCATAAGCTGGAAGCCCTGAGCGTAGGAGCAGATCTTGGAAGCATAGAGGGCCTTGCGGACCTTTTCGATGAATTCGGCTTTGTTGCCGGTGAAGGTGTTGCGGAGCCCGCCGATGACTTTGGAAGCTGCAACGCGTTCTTCCTTGATGGCGGAAAGGCAGCGGGCAAACACAGCTTCGGCAACGGTGGGAGCGGCAACGCCCAGATCCAGAGCACTCTGGCTGGTCCATTTACCGGTACCCTTCTGGCCGGCGGCGTCGAGGATGATGTCCACAACGGGCTTGCCGGTTTCGGGATCGGTCTTGGTGAAGATGTTGGTGGTGATCTCGATGAGGTAGCTGTCCAGATCGCCCTTGTTCCACTCAGCGAAAACTTCGTGGAGTTCGGCAGCGGAAAGACCGAGGAGCTGTTTCATAATGAAATAGGCTTCGCAGATCATCTGCATATCGCCGTATTCGATACCGTTGTGAACCATTTTCACATAGTGACCGGCACCGTCGCTGCCCACCCATTCGCAGCAGGGCAGACCGCCGCAGACTTTGGCAGCGATAGCCTGAAAGATGGGCTTGACATAGGGCCAGGCTTCGGGAGCTCCGCCGGGCATAATGGCGGGGCCGAGGAGAGCACCTTCTTCACCGCCGGAAACACCGGCGCCGATGAAGTTGATTCCCTTTTCAGCCAGAGCTTTGGTGCGGCGGATGGTGTCGGGGAAAAAGCTGTTACCGCCGTCGATAAGGATATCACCTTTGTCCAGATAGGGGACCAACTGGTCGATGAGGGCGTCCACAGCAGCACCGGCTTTGACCATCATCATAATGCGGCGGGGGGATTCAAGATTGTCGCAGAGCTCCTGGATGGAGTGGCAGCCGATGAATTTTTTGCCGGCACCGCGGCCGTTGACGAAGTTGTCAACCTTTTCCACGGTACGGTTGTAAACGGCACAGGTGAAGCCGTTGCGTTCCATATTGAGGACGAGGTTCTCGCCCATAACTGCGAGACCGATAAGACCGATGTCTGCTTTTTTCATTTTTTTATTCCTAAAAATATATTGATGTGATCTAAAAGTTTATTTTCAGCTTGCATCAGACGCCGCTGAAGGCAGAGAATCCGCCGTCCACAGGCACCACGATACCGTTGACGAATCCGGCAGCTTCTTCATCCAGCAGGAAGAGCAGAGCACCGGTCAGATCTTCGGGAGCACCGAACTTGCCCATAGGAGTGTGGGAAAGAATGGTGTTGCCGCGGGGAGTGAGAGAACCGTCTGCATTGGTCAGCAGAGCACGGTTCTGGTCGGTGAGGAAGAATCCGGGAGCGATAGCGTTGACGCGGATACCCACCTTGGAAAAGTGAACAGCCAACCACTGGGTGAAGTTGCTGATGGCAGCCTTGGCACCGGAGTAGGCGGGGATCTTGGTCAGGGGGCAAAAAGCGTTCATACTGGAAATGTTGATAATGGCACCGCCGTTGCCGGCAGCCATATCACGGGCAAAGACCTGAGTGGGGAGCAGAGTACCCAGGAAGTTCAGATTGAAGACGAATCCCACACCGGCGGGATCGAGATCAAAGAAGGTGGTAAGACCTTCGACCTTTTGCATCAGATCTTCTTTGGTCAGAAATTCTTTGCTGGTGGTGCCTTTGGGGTTGTTACCGCCAGCGCCGTTGATAAGGATATCGCAGATGCCCAGTTCAGCCTTGATGATCTCGTTGGCTTTCTGGAGACTGTCCAGTTCCAGAACGTTGGCAGCAAGACCGATGGCGGTACCGCCTGCGGCATTAATCTTTTCAGCGACCTTTTTGGCGTTTTCTTCACGCAGATCGAGAATAGCCACTTTTGCACCGCTTTTGGCCAGAGCTTCAGCCATAACGCTGCACAATATTCCGCCGCCGCCGGTAACGACCGCGACCTTGCCTGTCAAATCAACTTTCATTGCAAGACTCCTTAAATTTTTATTGGGGTATTAAACTTTACGCTTTGCCGTTCTGTAAACGGCAGAGCAAAAAACATATTCCTGGACTTAATATACCATATTAACAAAGTATTTTCAAGGGCGTTCCGCATAAAAAGAATGGAATTCCTCGCCGAGATCCCCTGTGTCACTCAAAGACGGCTTCACCGAAGCACTCTTTGTCGTGGAAACTGAGGCTTTCCAGACTGGGAGCCCAGAGGGCAAGTTCCCGGACAGGCTTGGCATTGCCGATTTCTTTGGCAGGGATCTGGATTTCACGGCCCACATTCATCGTCCAGGTCATACCGCTGCCGGGTTTCACCTTGAGATCTTTGAAAGGTATGGTCATCAGGGAGTACCATTTATTGTTTTTACGCACGCTTTTATATGTCCAATTGCCGTTCCAGGAAACGTCCGCTTTGTTGTAGCGGGGATCCAGCACATCTTCAATGAATCCCACAGCAGAGTCGTAACGGGAATTGGCAGGCGGATTGTAGATGAAGTGATAATAGTTGAGTCTTTCGCCCGCAGGATCGAGGACCACTTCGATGCAATCCTCTTTCCAGCAGGGGCCGTCTGACCCCAGAGAACGGTGAACCCGTTTATCAGGCAGAGCAGATTCAACCCCGAGATAGAGATTGTCGGCATCGTAGATGATCTTGAAACGGGTCTGCTCAGACACTTCCCCCAGCTGGATGCCGCTGAGATTGTTCCACTCAGCACGGGCCCAGGCTCCTTTGGCAAAATCCATTCCCACAGCTCCCACTGCCTTTTTAATAGTCAGGCGGCTTTTGAGAGTCCCCGGAATGATCTTTTTTTCGCGGAGAAGTTTCACATTCCAGGTGAGCGGGGCTTCAATGGGGGCTCTGAGACGGCCGTTGGCTTTGAGCACGTGTTTTTCCATACGTCCGAAAAGGCGGACCTCTTTCCAGCCGGGGAAAGGTTTCATCTTGCCTTTGGCATCGTAGAGTGAGTCGATCATCTTGTTTCTGGCTTCAACTGCATCCAGAAGCACATCCAGATTCTGCCGGTTGGGAAAGAGTCTGAAAGTGGAATAAAAAGAGAGGATCTTTGCCAGATTTTTAGTGTAATCAAATTCTGCTCTCACCAGAGCAAGCCGTTTTTTGACCTTGGGATGTTCAGCCAGAGCTTCGGCCCGTGAGAGCTGTTTTTCCATTACGTCGAGGATCTCTGCGGAATAGATCATACTCAGCAGTATCCGGGGGTTCCGGGGCAGTACTCCCTTGAAGTTGGGATCACTTTCAAAACCGTCCCCCATAAGGCGGGAATAGAGTTCCAGCCGGGGATAGAAAGTTTCATAGAAAACCCGCATAGAAGCGGCAGATTCGTGGAAGGCACGGCGGTAAAACTCATCAAGGAGTTTTTTGACGCTGCGTTTGGGATCCTCAAGGATCTTGCCGTAAACATAATAGGTGGGCCCTTCAAGGCCGAAGTTTTCGGCAAATCCGCAGCGGTAGATACCTTTGACCTTGTTCTTGAGGAAAAGCCGTGCCTGATTGGCGGCAAAATCAGGGGTGCGTTTCGGGGTGGCTCCCGTCATATTGTACCAGCCCCAGTTGTAAATATAGACCATAAATCCCTGGGGGACTTTGATTTTTTCCCAATCTTTGAAAGCAGCAACCGTATATTTACACAGTTCGATCATTGTGTTTTCGGGAAATTCTTTGAAGGTCTTTGGGGGATTCTGAGTGGGATTGTAAGCGATGATAAGCACCTTTTTTCCGGGACGGTCCTTCAGGAGTTTTTCAGCCATCTTGCGGTGGAGGATCCAGAGTTTTTCGGAGTGTTCTTTCACGCCGAAAAGTTTTTCGCACCCGTCGCATTTACAGGGCCGGTAGCCGTCGGTTTGAGCAAGTTCTGCGATCTCAGCACCGGCATCCAGGGCTTTCAACAGATTTTGATAGATCAAATTCTGCACTTCGGGATTGCTGATGCAGAGGTGATTGCCGTTGCTGTTGCGTTTCATATTGGCACCTGCCCCCTGCAAAGCAAAGTATTCAGGATGAGTTTTTCCGTACTTGGCTTCGGGAACAGCTTTGTAATAGGAGTGACCGCCGAAACTTCTGAGGGTGCCGGGACCGCAATTGCTGTTGGCATAGTCGTAGAAAAGGTCAAAGTTTCTGCCGCACATAAATTTCAGGTTGTGAGTGCCTTTGTACTCATAGTTGACGGGGATCACCACTTTGTCTTTTTTAACAAAGTCGATTCCGGTTTCTCCGGGATAGAGGAACCGGACATCCAGAAACCGCTCCAGAAAGTCCACTGCGGCCCGGGTGCTGCCCAGGGTGTAGGCTCCGTAGTTGGAAGCAAGTTTCGTATCATAGAAGCGGGGCCGGTCGGCACCGGCAAGGAAAAGATTGCCCTTGAATTCACGGATACCGTAGTCAAAGTCTTTGAACCGTTTGAGGGGTCTCACACCGTGAAGTCGGAGCGTAGCCATGTCGTTCTGGGG
>JAZUPO010000086.1:0-12730 GCA_045605205.1 Victivallaceae bacterium | reverse complement strand
ATCAGCACAATAACGACAAGAGCGACTCCCGGTGAAAAACAGCCCCCCCCCGCAAGTGCCGAAAAGCCTGCCGTCCTGGAAAAAGCAGAAAGACAGAAAGCATCAAACAGAGACAAGGGCCGTCCGCTGTCAAAACTCAGGATCAAAACACAAAGTGTCCCCAAAAGAAGCAGTACAGCACTGGTGGAAAGAACAACTTTGGAATGAAGGCGCAGAAAATGTCTTTTTTTCAAGACCCATTCTCTCAGATCATAAATCACATAGATCCCCAATCCTCCCAGTATGACCTGACAGGCAATCACAAACTGCACCAGGGCATTGGTTTTGCTCAAACTGCCGGGGATGGGAGAAAATCCGGCATTGCAAAAACCGCTGACTCCCAGAAAAACAGCGTGCCAGGCATTGATGATATACCGCTCAGGCTTTACAAGTTCTCCGACGCCGAAACCGTTTCCGGAGGGATCATTGAACATTAGTCCGATATAGATCAATACGGCCCCTGCGGCTTCGCAAAAAAGGGTATAGCGAACAACGATCCGGGTCAGACTTTCAGTTCCACGCAAAGAAAAATTATCATTCAAATTGGAAATCATCAGCGTATCGCTGAAAGACAACCCACGTCCCAATGCCAAAAGGATCGATGCACTCAAAGTCATAATACCGATAGCCCCCAACTGAACAAGCAGAAGTATGATCAATTGACCGGCAAAAGAAAATTCGCAGATATCGTTGGTCTCAAGTCCCGTCACACAAACAGAGCTCACAGCCATAAAAACGGCATTGATAAAGGGAAAATTCTCTTTCGGAGTCCAAAAGGGCAAAGCAAGCAGAAACGTCCCTGCCGCAATCATTGCGGCAAAGGTGGCAAGAAAGAAAAGCTGTCCCTTTTTGACGTGAGATATAAGCATAACCTTTACCAGGTTTCAGTACACCGGTCAATGATCTTTTTGGTTGCTTCCCAGAGAGCGTACTTGACACCGACGTTCCGTGCGTGTTCCAAATCAATGATATGGTCGATCATAGTACGTCCAGTGACTCTGAAAGGTCCGATCAGCGGCTTGACCCTGCCGGGAATGATCACAGAACATTCCACAGTTGCACTGACACGGTAGTAGTCAGGAAAAAATTCCCCTGAATTGTGATTATTATTTGATGACCAGGAACGTTCACTGAAATTCACTTTCAACACCTTGGCATAAAGAATACAATCCGCTTCACTTTCACTGCGGAGTTGGTAAGTTCCGTCATTGGTGATCCGTTCACACAACAGAGCACGCAGCACACCGGAAGCATTGTAGCTCAATGTTTCGTTGCTGACAGGAGCCACGCCGAGAGATTTGATCTGCGGATGGCCCATAAAACCGATACGGTAACCGCATCCGCACAACATAAAGGCTGCGGCAACAGCTGCAATCAGAAGTTTGAAATTCATTTTTCTTCTCCTTTGTCCTTGAAGTAGAGGGACAGATCCGGCAGAGGCAGTAAATTGTGGTTGTCTTTTTCTCCGGGGACAAGCAGGATCTTTTCAGCTTCAGAAGGCAGCGGAACGGAAATATAATTTTTGTAACGCCCTGTTCCTTCGGGAGAAAATTTTCCGGGAAGATAACTTTTATCCAGTTCGGCCAGTTTTTTCTCGGAAGCAGGTGCTGAACCGCTTTCCGGATACTCCTGAACTACGCGTGAAAGATAACGCCCCGCAGCTTCAGTACGTCCCTGCCGCCCATAGAATTCAGCCATTTCATAAAGGCGTCTGGCCTGAACATCACGGATCCGCTGCAAGTTCTGTCTGACCATAGAGACAGAAACATCTTTAGGGTAAAGTTTCAAAAACTTTTCGCTCATTTCCACACATTCCCGGGCATAACGTCCGTCACCGTCACCGCGGACAGCCATTTCATAACAGCCTTGAGCCAGAGCAAGCAGGGCCAGTTTATAAGACTTTGAATGAGCAAACTTGCTTTCAACGACACGCAGCTGTTCCAGAGATTTCAGAGTTTCTCCCCGCTGGTCATAGATAAAAGCAAGACGCAAACGTGCCCCGGGAGCCTGATCGGCGTAAGGGGCACGCTCCAAAGCCTTCAGAAATATCTCTTCAGTTTTGTCCGGTCCCTGAAGCCACGGCACTTTTCTCAAAGCGTAGAATGCGGGTTCTCTTTTGCCTTTAAAAAAAAGTTCTCCGAGCTCATACTCACGGGCGATCGCCTCTGACACATCAGCATATTCAGGGAATCTTGAGAGCAAGGCTTCGATAAGTTCAAACTCCTGCCAGGGAAGTCCAGCCAATTTGGCAGCACCGATCTGTGCACGCAAAGAATTGGCCCGGATTGTGTTGGACTTTGCCAACAATTCCGAATCCTTGAAGCTCTTGAAAGCATCGTAATATTCTTTTGCATTGATCTGCTCCAGGCCTTTTTTATAAGCCTTGACAGCCTCTGCATCGTCAGCAAAAAGTCCGGTAAAGCAGAGTCCGCACAGAATAAAACCGGCAACTTTTAAAATTTTACCCATACAATATTCCTGAAACATTACATTATCTTAAGGGCCGGAAGATCCTGAACATCAATACATCCCTGAACAATATTTTCAGAATCCACCACAACAATATCATCTATCCGCCGTTTTTCCAGTATTTTCAGCACTTCAGCGACCAGCATATTTTTCTGCACTGCCACGGGGGAAGGCGTCATAATATCTCCGATCAGTTTTTTCAGGATATCAGGATCTTTTTCCGCTCCACGCCTGAAATCCCCGTCAGTAAAAATACCCAGCAGTTCCCCTTTGCTCCCGACGATAACAGCTGAACCACATCTGTAATGGCTCATTGCATAAATAGTTTCCCGGACAGTACGTTCAGGGGAAACAACCGCAATATGCTCTGTATCCCGCATCACATCACCGGCCGTCATCGTCACCAGACGCCCGATCGCTCCGCCGGGATGACGGCGGCCGTAGTCGGACTTGGTAAATCCCCGCTGTTCAAGGAGCACCAATGCAAGAGCATCTCCCAGAGCCAGCAAAGCGGTGGTGGTGGTGGTGGGAGCCAGATTAAAGGGACAGGCTTCCCGGGGAACAGGCATTTCATAAACAAAATCGCAAATTGCTCCCAAAGTGGATTCTGCACTTGAAGTGATCCCCACGACCTGTACGCCCAATCGCTTGGCTGGGGGCAGCACCACAAGAAGTTCCTCTGTTTCGCCGCTGTAAGAGATAGCCAGCATCAGGTCATTTTCCTGAATCAGTCCCAGATCGCCGTGCCGGGCTTCAACAGGGTGCATAAACACAGAAGGAGTCCCGACGCTCGAAAGAGTGGCAGCGATCTTTCTGCCGATATGGCCGGATTTTCCGACTCCGGTAATTATCAGTTTTCCACCGATATCAATGGTATGGGAACACAGTTCCACGAGCCGGATAAATTTTTCATCCAGACGGTCACGCAGAGCAGTCAGCCCCTCGATTTCAATATCAAAGACCTCATAGGCCCGCTTGAGAATTGCGTTCATTTACGTTTCTCTCCTTACATACGGCAGGCACGGATCTCTGTAATAAAGATTCCTCTTGCCCCGATTTCGTAAAGTTCATCCATAATTGAGTTGACGTCATTCTTTTTGATCATCGCTTTGACGGCGACCCAGTCGGGATTTGACAAAGGAGCGATAGTGGGAGCCTCGATACCGGGAGTGATCCGGCAGGCGTTTTCAAGAGATTCCCGGCGGATATCGTATTCAACCATAACGTAGGAAGAAGCAACGATCACACCTTTGATACGGCTCATCAGTTTCCGGGCACCGGGCAGGTCGGCACAACTGCTGTTACGGGCGATCAGCACAGCTTCACTGTGCAGCATCGGTTCGCCCAGGATGGCAAGTCCGGCCTCTTTGAGTGTGGAACCGGATTCCACCACATCGGCGACAGCATCAGCGATCCCCAGTTTGACTGAAAGTTCCACTGCACCGTCCAGCCTCACCACGGGACATTCCATTCCCAGTTCCGCCAGTTTGCTTTTAAGAAGCTGCGGATAGGAACAGGCGATCCGTTTGCCGTTCAACTGCTGTACAGAGGTCAACCCCAACTCTTTAGGTGCGGCAAAACAGAAGCGGGAGCGGCCGAATTCCAGGGGCATCAGTTCGGTCACGTCAGCCCCGCTGTCGGCAGCGAGATCCCGGCCGGTGATTCCCAGATCAATGATTCCGTTTCCCACATAAATAGCTACATCCCGGGGCCGGAGAAAAAGAAATTCCATATCGTTGTTATGGTCGCTCACCACCAGTTCACGTCCGGAACGCTGGCAGCGGAATCCTGACTCGGTCAAAAGTTTAACAGCACCTTCTGAGAGAGCTCCTTTATTGGGAACAGCGATCTTGAGCATAGTAAAATCCCTTTCTTACAGGTAGCGGTAAATGTCTTCAAGTTCGATTTCCCGGTCGATCATCATTACCTGCAGATGATACAAGAGCTGAGAAATCTCTTCGGCGGTCCGTTCTTTGGATTCATATTCTGAAGCCATCCAGACTTCGCCTGCTTCCTCAACGATTTTTTTCCCGATAAAGTGAGTTCCCTTGGCAAGTTCCTTGACGGTTCCTGAGTTGGGATCGTTGGCAGCGGCTTTGGCTTTCAATTCTGCAAAAAGTTCTTCAAAACGCTTCATAGCGGGAATTTCTCCTAAATTTCAACATTCAGACTGACACAAGCAACAGGTGCTTTTATATAATATAACGCAGAAACGGCAAAATTGCAACTCTTTCTTAAAGTTCTATTTCCATACCATCGTATCCCACCTCTATGCCCAAAGGCTCAAGCCAGGCGCAGAGTTCTGCGTGAGAAAGATTGGGATTGTGTGAAAAGTGATTGGCAATGAGCCGGGCATTTTCCTTGAGACACCCCTGTCGGCGGAGTTCTTTCAAGCATTCGACAAAAGTCTCTCCCCCCATATGTTTGTCCCGGTGATCCCGATGCATAAAGCAGCAGTCGGCGATCACTGCATCAAAGGAAAACGCCTTGAGCAACTCCCAGCTTTGAGAAGGGAAGTACCCCGTATCATTGGCAATCAGCACAGAAAACCCGGGAGCCCGGAAGGCATAAAAAAGGGAATCGGGAGCCCCGTGATCTGCCTGCAATGCCGTCAGTTCAATACCGTTGTGCAGCATTACTTTTGAACCGTGCTGCACCACTTCAAAGGTCAGATTTGCCCGTTCGGCCTGAGGGGCTTTTCTGATCTCATCCAGCACTGTTTGAGAACTGATGATCCGCAATACAGCTTCGGCAGGAACTTTAGACATTCCCGGACAGCGGTTGTACAATTCCTCCGGATAAAAATGATCCCGGTGATTGTGGGTAATGACCAGATCCCGCAGCAGATCATAACGCAAGCGGTACTTGATCATATGGTAAAACATATCCGGGCCGCAATCGATCCGGATCTCATTTCCCAGTTGATAAGCCGTCCTGCTCCGGATATCTTTTCCGCCCTGCTCCTGTGCTTTAAGGCAAAGGGGGCAGGTGCAGAAAAGTGCGGGCAGTGCTTCAGCTGCGGCACTGCCGCAAATAAGAAGTTTCATTTCTTTATCAATACTCCCAAAGTTTGCAGCTGTGGGGAGCAAGCAGGACTTTTTCCGGAGTTTTTTCCACATTGCCGCTCCAGAAATCTTTTGCTTCAGGTGCATTTCCGGCGACACTCCAGTCAACGGGGAGTTCCTGAGGCGTATCTTCCCAGTTGATGACCAGCAGACGGCCGCCTTTTTTCAACTGCTGATGCCAATAGATCGGCAGAGCTCTTTCAAAGAAGTCCAGAGGCCGGCCGGCAAAGCCGGATTCGGCAGACACGACCTTCCGGGCCAGATCGACACCTGCGTCGTTGAGGAGCGTGACCTTGTCTGAAAGATTGATAGCACCGCCAGCCATAATGTCGAGAGAAAGAAGCACTTTCTGTTCTTCCAGCCGGGTCGAACAGAGATTGAAAGCGAATCCGGGGTTGTACTCATCGTTGGGCATACAGACGACAAAAGAGGGCTTCAAACGCTGGATATCGGGATCATCAGAGGTGTCAAGGCTGCGGCAGAGAGAGAAGTCAGGATCGTTGATCCACAGTTTCTTATTGGCCCAGAACATACCTGCCACAGAAACGGTATTGGCTTTTACGCCCCGCCAATGAGAATGGATATCCGCTCCCACCCGGGCGGCATTCACAAAACTGTTGCCCAGATAGAAATGATAGTTGCATCCCAGGATCTCCGACCGTCCGGCGACACCTTTGCAAATGGCTGTCATCAATTTTCTCAACACCTGACAGCGGGGGACAGTACGGTCGGCAAACCGTTTGGCATCCATAGTCATTCCCAGGAAGTCCAGTTTGAAGTATTCATATCCCATACCGGCATAACGGTCAAAAAGCTGTTCCAGATGCTTCTGGACCTTGGGCACAGTGGGATCGAGGACAAATCCGTAACGTTCCATACAGCGGAAGGCACGGCAGGGCTGACCGCCTTCGGAACAGGCCAGCATATCGCTGTCCCACTGAGCGATACGGCAATGGGGTTCAATAATGGAAGGCGCAAGCCAGAGTCCGGCTTTGAATCCCATTTTATGCAATTCGTCAGCCAGGAACTTCATTCCCCGGGGAAAGAGGGGATTGGGCTCCCATTCACCGTAGCAGTACTGCCAACCGTCGTCAACGATAATGCGTTTGACGTGCTGTTTCAGCACGGGATCAGCGGCAATAAATTCCGCATTTTTGAGCACCTCTTCTTCGCTGATAGTGCAGCGGTAATAGTCCCAGGAGTTCCAGCCGCATTCAGGCTGCTGAGAAAAATCTCTTTTGACTTCGCAGCTTTCATCGCCGTAACGTTCAAGGATCTCAAAACCGTCTCCGGCTGAAATGGTGATCTCATCAAATTCGGTATTTTCGGGCAGATCGTTATGGTGGAATTCAAAATCACACCGCCACCTCAGCAGCAGAGAACCGACGCCCTGTCCCCGGAAAAAGTTGTCATATTTCTGATTGAGGGGAGTTGACATAATGACCGTTTCTTTGCTGCTGGTCAGGGCAGAATAGTGACGGGCCTGAAATTCACAGCTTTCAGCCACAGGATAAACGGCGGCAGCGGCCCTGCCCATACGCTCGCCGCAAAAGAAGGTATGATCCACCTTGAGAGCGGGGAAAGTAAGGGGGGTAAAAATAAAGTGTTCAGGCACACTTTTTTTCCACTGAGCACCGGTCTTGATCTTGAAAGTGCAAGCACTTTTTTCGATCTGCATCACAAATACGGCCAGTTCATCTTCGGCCTTGAAAGCTCCTTTCCCGTCGTTTTCCCAGAAAAGTCTGCGTAAAATACCGTCAGCATTGATTTCAGAAACAGCACCTTCAAGAGAAAGCCAACCGGCTTTCATCCCGGCAAAAGGGTTGATTTTATCCATAAACATCTCCTGTTGGTTAGGTTTTTGACATTGTTTGCAAGATAATGTAACTTCAAATGAGCCTTTTTTCAAGGGGAGAACAAAAAATTCACAAAAGAGAGTATTCAAAAGCTCTTTTCTCCCGGAAACATCACTTATTTGCCGCTTTGTTCTTGTAGTATGTTTCAGCTTTCTGCGGATCGACGGTATATTTTTTCAGCCACATAGGCTTCCCTTTGCGTAAATATTTCATACGAACCTTTTGGGTTCCGATATACCAGACCCAAAGCCCCCGTTGTCCGACACCGATTGGCTTGTGAGAAATGACGGCTCCGCTTGAAAGATCTTCAACATCCAGATCCTCGATCAGGACATATTCCCGCACCCGGTGTTTTTCCCAGTTACTCACAAAGCCCATATCCCCGGGCTGTCTTTTGAGGTTTATTTTTTTGAAAATCCCCTTGGCGTGGACAATCACGCCGGTGATCTTGTTTTTTTCTTCCTGAATATGTATGACTTCAGGATCCAAAAGGATGTTCAACTTTTCTTTGAGCAACGGCGTTTTGATTTCAGCCATTTTTTGAATTTCAGCAGCACCGGAAGAGGCAACGCTGAACAGAAAACAAAGCAGTAAAAGAGTACGCATAAAAGTGTTTCCTTAAAAATGCTCTTTCACAAATCCGCTTCACTCCGGCAATTCGTTGAATCCGGCAACTGCAATGCCCAGTTCTGCACATTTTTCCAACAGTTTCTCAAGCAGCTCTGTGGGCATATGGACAGAAGGGGCTTCGGGATAAATGGCGTGAGAGAAGAAAACGATAAGCGAATTTTCTTCTGCGGCCCGGGTCAGTGCGGCATTGAGATTTTCGATGGTGGAGTCATAGTAGGCACCGATCCCGCATCCCCCCAGGATCTGCCTGCCTGGGATCTCATTAAAGGGGATATAGGCTTTATCCTGCTGAGCGATCCAGAAACCTTTAGGTTCTTTGATTCCGGCACCGGCCCGGAAACGGCAGAAATATTTGCTTAAAAAGGCATCACTTTCCTCTGTATGGCGATTATTGGGGTAGGCAAAGTAACGCAGATTTTCCACGCCGTATTTTTCTGCGGCCTTGAGCTGGGGGCGGATCTGTTCATCAAAGTAACTTTGCATATCCACCTCAACGGCATCCCGGTGGCCGAGAGTGTGAAGACCCACACTGTGTCCGTACCCCTGTAAGACTTTGATAGATTCTGCTGCTTCAGCAGTGATCTCTTTGCTGTAAAAAAAGGTAGCCCGGGCTCCGTAACGCTCAAAGAGTTTCATTTGCGGCAGCCAGGTTTGATAAGCACCGTCATCAAAAGTAAAACAAACTATGCCCCGTTCAACTTTGTCAAGTTCAAGTTTGCCTTTTGCAAGCGGTCCTCTGAATACAGGGAGAGCAGCAGGCACAGTAAAATCAAGTTCAACCGTCATAATGGGAACTCCTTAACAGTTTCAAGTTAAAAATTAACTTCGAGATAATATAATCCTTGTACGCCTCAATGTCAAGCACAACCGGAAAACTCATCATTTCCGGAAGAAGAGATCTTCACAAATCTCCGTCAACAGTATCGCTGTTGTTTTTTCACTTTTGTTCCGGGCACCCGGATGAACATTCACTTTTTGACGGATTGCTCATCAGCAAGGTCATCCCAAACAGGATCAGGATGATGGAAACAATAAACAGAATGGAGAATTTTTCTTTCAGTACCATCAGCGAGAGCGTGAAGGTAATGGCGGCTGAAAGATAGCCGAAGGCTCCGAGAACATTGGGTTTTAAATAACGCAGTGCAGTATACCAGCAGGCGTTGGCCCACGCCAGCGTAACTACTCCGGTATAGATCGTTCCTGCCCATAACTGCGGCCTGAATGCCTGCCAGTCGGCAAGACTGACGGTGAAAAACAAGGTGGGGATCATCAAAATCGTTCCGAAAAGGAAACTGATAAACATACAGATCGGACCGCCGTATTTTTGGGAAACAGCAGCCCCGTAAACTGTGAAAAACGCCCAGCAGAATCCCGAGCCCAGCGCCATTGCATCTCCGATCAGAGAACTTAAACCGGTATCGGCATAAATGTCTCCGCCGGGAGCGAAACCCGCCAGCACAATGCCGCCGAAACCGATGATCATCCCCAAGATCCCCAAACCGGGCGTTCTCTGTTTCAGCAGCAGATATGACAGGATCACAGTGGCGATGGGTGAACAGTTGGCCATCAGAGAACTCCGGGCCGCAGTGGTATAATTCAACGAGCAGAATATCAGGATGCTTTCCATAACGATACCGACCAGTGAAATCAGCAGAAAACTTTTCCAGTCTGAATACAGCGCTTTTTTTACCAACTGACGGTTGCCGGAAAAAAACAGCAGCGGCGTAAGAGCCGCCGTGGCCAGTCCGAAACGCAGAAAATTGAAGAGCCAGGAGTTTATTTCACCTTCTTCACCGAAAAGCCAGCGGCCTGCGATATAAAAACTTCCCCACGCTGCTGTGGCCAGAAATCCGAGAATAAATCCAGTTAAGTTTTTCATATTTTACTTCCTTGATCGATATAAGTACTGTTTTCAACGCAAAATTTTCTTCCCCAGCAGAGCCCGGATCAATGCTGCGGCATTTTTTTGTGCAGTTCCATTATCGGGGATCTCAGTCACTGCTGCTCCTGTGATTTTTCCGGAATCAGACAGGATCTCCAAAGCACAAAAGCCTTCCCGCAAAGTAAGACCGCAAGGGGGAACATCCTGGGAACCGGTGTATTCAGGATCAAGAACACTCATAGAAAAATCAACGGCCAGAGAATTGATCCCGTTCAAAGATTTCAGCGCCCGCTCTATGATCTCCGATATGCCGTAACGGTCGATTTCTTCCATAGTAAAGACCCGGATCCCGGAATGCTGAAGACGTGATTTTTCCTGCGGATCGATACTGCGGACGCCGATCAAAACCACATTTTCTTCCGGTAACGGAGGTTCCAGAGGGGCGGAAATGACAGTTTTTCCGCAAATTGCCGCAAGAGTCATTCCTTCTGCGGTGAGTGCGCCGGTTTTTCCGGTGTTAAAATCGCTGTACGCAGAAAACATTATCCAACCGCAACGATGAGATCTGGATGTGATCCCTCTGGCCAGCTCAAGTGCGACCCGGTGAGATCCGCCCCAGAGCAGCGGGCGTATCCGCTCTTCCAGACACTTTTTCACTTCAGACGCAACCGTGGAAAGTGAACTGCACGTGCCGCAGTTTTGAGCCAACGCCGAAAAAAAAGATTTTTCAGGGATCCGGCAAAAAGAAGTGAAAGCTCTTTTCTCAGTTGCAAAAGGTGTCCTGAGGAGCTTCCAGCCCCGGTAATCCGGGGGGACTTCCGGCGAAAGCCATTTTTTGCTGACATACGGAGAGATCATTCCGGAAAGCAGACTGCTGTATTCCAGATCGAAATCCAGGGTGTCGCCAACATTGAAATGCAAAGAACAATCTTCCACATCTGCGATCAGATGATCTGAGCTTGCCCCCGGGATACGGATCCCTTTTTGACGGGGGATGATCCCGTCACAGTTGACATCTGCTCTGCCGATCCCCAGCAGCAGGCGGTTCCGGATCCCCAAATCAGGGATCTGCGGTTTTTCGCCAAAAGCGTTCAACTGCATCGTTCCGGCGGGAAAAGAGGGCTTTACGCTGCTTTCAATGACTTCAGCGGTAAGGGTAAAGGCATCATAAAACATATGGGGGATCTTTTCACCGTTACAGGTTTCCCGCCCCAGTAAAAGAGATTCCCCGCAACGGAGATGATTCAATCCGGCGGGCAGTCGGCCTTCCAGCAGCATCTTTACCGCACTGCTGTTGCCCGCAGACACGTAACGTAATTTCCGCCGCAGATCACGTTCCAGTTTTTGAGCAAGTTCGCCCAGCAGGCCCATATTTTCTTCATCAGGAATGATCCCTCCATAACAGGTCAGATTGGTGCCGATCCCGGCCGGATAGATACCGGGGAGTGATTCTGCATACCGGAATAAATGTTCCAGTTCGCCGGGTTGGACTCCCTCCCGGCGGTCTCCCAGATCAATCATCAGCAGCACCTGATGGATTTTTCCGGCTTTGACAGCGGCCCGGGAAAGGAGTTCCAAGACCTCACCTGAAGAATTGAGACTTAAATCCGCATATCTTACAGTCTCTTCTGCTTCGCTCGGCATCGGGAGCCGCAGCAGCCACAACGGGCAGCTGATCCCGCAATGCCGGAGGCGGCGCAAATTTTGAATGCGTGAGTCGGCGATTTGAGTACAGCCGCCTGCGGTGAAAGCGTGTGCCGCTTCCGGAGAGCCGCAGCAGCACTTCACCACACCGGCGATCTCCACGCCGTGACCGGCAGCCACGGCAGTCAGAACTTCCGCATTGTGCTTCAGTTTCTCTGTGTCTCCTGTTATTACGGGGTAAGATGAAGTGAATTTCATAGTCAGCTCTCCATATTGTTTCTCTGATAATATACCAACTTGAAATTTATATTCAACAATAAAATGATTTTTTGAAATAAACAGCTCTGTAAATGAAAAATAAGAGAATAAAAATTCAAAAACCTTGATTTTAATAGAATTTTATTCTGTTTTGATTTTGCAAAAATCAGTAATGCGGATTATATTACACATCGAAAGGAGAATAAAGATGGATGAAACAGACCGTAAAATATTAAGTTGTTTGCAAAATAACGGAAGGATCAGCAACAAGGAACTTGCCCAATGTGTTCATCTGGCGCCTTCGGCGGCGTTGAAACGCTTGAGACGGCTGGAAGAAACAGGGGTCATCACCGGTTATGCCTGCAGGATCGATCACGGCAAAATCGGATTGAATATGAATGTCCTGATTTCAGTGATCACCGCTGAAAAGGCAGGCCATATTGAGATCGGCAGCAAGCTGGCAGAATTGCCCGATGTGCTGGATGTCTTTGATGTCGCCGGGAATACAAGCTACATTATCCGTGCGGTCGTGAAAGACACTTCCGGATTGAACGATCTTATCATCCGTCTGGGGAACATCCCGGGAGTTGTCCGTACCCAGACAACTCTTATTATGAATATGATAAAAAATGAACTTGCGTTCAATTTCAGTCAGGATGAACCATAAAAATATACGGCCTGCCCCCGTGGGCAGCCCCGCTGATCCCTTGAGAAGTTTTCAGGATTTTTTTGTAAGTCCAAGGTTATCCAAATCGCCGCAGCACAAAAGACCGAACGGATAAAAATACGGCGGTATCTTCAAATCCCAATCCGCAATGAATTGCTGCATACTGTGGGGAATGCCGGAAAACTCCTTTTCCACTTCAAGGGGGGCATTCAATGCGGCC
>JAZUPO010000085.1:0-38888 GCA_045605205.1 Victivallaceae bacterium | reverse complement strand
GGAAAAGGGAACTTCAGTTTTCGATTCTCGCAGCTAGTTACAGCTGCGAGTTATTCCGAAGCCGACGTTTCGGCCCGCCCCAACTCCCTCAACCTTTTTACCGACCTTTGTCGGGAACAACGCTTTTTCAAAAAGAAAATTTAACGTTTGCACCAGATATTTTCAGCAACAGTTGCGGGAAGTTCCAGCAAATTTTCCCGGCAGGAAAATCTGAAAACGCTTTTGTCAAGAGAAACACCGTTCAGAGTCACAACATCCCCCGGCTGCAGACCATATTTGCCGGGATCGGCAAGATTGCGGCTGAAACGGTCGATCACAGCAGTTTCATCGGCAGCAAGCTCCTTGAGGGTGCAATATTTCTCTGAATCCTCTTTTTCAAGATTGCTCATAGCCTCGGTCAAATGGATTTGCAAAGCTCTGGCATCAGAACGTTCTGAAATAGCATCAGAAAAAATAACAAAACGCGAAATGGTGTCAACATCCACAACGTGTTCAAGATGACAAGCTGTATCAGCGGCTTTGGCCGGAGTCAATCCGAGAATTTCCGTAAAAAATCTTTTGAGCACCTGATGACGCAAAACGATTTCATTGGCAACAGCTCTGCCGGTATCGGTCAACTGTACCGGCTGGTGAGCCTGATAAATAACACACCCCGTCTCGGTCAGCTGTCTCAGTGCTTCAGTTACAGAGGGCATTTTCACCCCGAGTTTATCGGCAATTTCCTTGGTATGTGCGTGGCCTTCGGTCGCACTTAATTCTGCGATCGCCTCAAGGTAGTCTTCTAAACTTGCCGAAAGTTTTTTTGCCATAACAGATCCTTTATACTGTGACAGGAACTCTCTTCCACTGAAAAAGATAACATTCTGTCAATATAACACCTTATCGGCAAATGTCAAATGCTTTTTCGGAAATTTTACGCAAAAAATCATACACCGGAAAAAATCATCTGCGGTTTCCGGTGCTCAGGAGCAGCTTCAGCAAGAGTAAGTGTCGTTATGCCGCTCAACACCAGACAGGAACACACCCCATTGGCATTGGCTCCCTGAATATCAGAGGCCAGAGAGTCACCTACCATCGCAATTTTTTCAGGGGCGATCCTGCGGCCGAGCAACTCAGAAAGCTCCGCCATAACCCCCTGATAAACTGGAGGATATGGTTTCCCTATATAAAAAGGTTCAACCGTAATTCCCGCATCCCGCAGCACAGTACAGATGAATCTTGCCTGAGCACCGCTGCCGATCCCCATACCGCTGTGATCGGTTGCGGGCCAATAACTGTCAGGATTGACCACAATAAGGGGAGCCTGGGGATTGGCAAGATAGAAGTTGAAAACGCCTTCCATTGCCGTTTTCCAATCGTAAGCACCTTCTCCCCAAATGACCCCGGCACACTGCGGGAGCCGTTCCGGATCAGCGGTGGTATTTATTCCGGCAAGTTCGGCATAGTCCGGGGTCCCCAATTTCCCGCAGCGGAAAAGGAGTTGCCCCTGGTAATTTGAATTTTTCTTCCAGAGTTTGAGCACATCCCCGCAGGAATAGATCCGCTCTTCCGGAACAGAAATATTCCCCCGGTGCAATATGGCAGCTTTTTCTTTGTGGGAATTGCAGCTGTCGTTGGTCAGCAGAATATAAGGAAATTGCTGTTCTTCAAGGAGCAAAAGAAGCTCCCTGGCACCGGGCAGTGGCTTTCCCCCGGCCGAAAGAGTCCCGTCAATATCAAAAAGAACCGCCTCAAACCTTTCCTTACCGCAACGGCAGAAATACTCTGTAAAAGTTTCAAACACAGTCAACTTCTCCATTACTCTCAGTGCTTCTGCAGTGTAATAAAGGCGTTCCCTGTTCTCTGAGAAGCCTGTAATTTGCGGCAGAAATACCAAAGAAAAAGACCGTTTACGGCAAATGTGATACACCACGACAAGGGATAGGCCAATGCCAATACTTCAATGGTCTTGTGGGCTTCAAAAACAGTGTTGATCCAGAGGATCCGGAATCCGCAGGCAAAAAGCAATGCCGACACCGTCGGGATCATAGAATGGCCCAAACCTCTCAACGCTCCGGCAGCAACATCCATAAGTCCGCAGATAAAGTAAGTTGTAAAAACAATTTTGACACGGAGCAGCCCCCATTTGACCACTTCAGGATCAGAGTTGAAAAGACTCAGCAAAAAATTTCCGCTGCAAGTCATAATTCCTCCCAGCACAGCACCGATCAAAGCCGCTCCGGCAAAGCCGAGATACAAACTGCGGATGATTCGCTGCGGCTGCTTTGCTCCATAGTTCTGGCCCACAAAAACAATGGTCGTCTGCTGAGCTGAATGAACTGCTGAATACAAAAGCCATTCCAGACAGACCGTCGCCGTCATACCGGCTATCGCCTGCGAACCGAATGTATTGATCGCCCCCTGGATAATGATGTTTGAAACAGAAAAGAAGATCCCCTGTACCCCCGCAGGGACTCCATAAGCCAGAAGGTGCCGCAAAGTAGGCATATCAATACGCAGATTCCTCAATATCAACCGGCTTGAACCCCGTCCCGCCATCATAGCCCGCAGGACAAGGAAAGCTGAAAGGCCTTGAGAAATAATGGTCGCAATGGCGACACCCGCCACATCCCATTTGAAAACGGCAACAAAAAGCAGATTCAATATCACATTTACGATTCCGGCCGCAATAAGAAAATACAAAGGCCGTTGGGTATCCCCCCCTGCCCTCAAGATGGAACAGCCGAAATTATAGATCATTGAGAAAGGCAAGCCTAAGAAAACGATCCTCATATAAAGAGCAGACTGGGGCAGCAGTTCTTCCGGCACATTGATCATTCGCAACGCCTGAACACAAGTGGCTATCCCTATCAAAGCCATCACGATACCGCCCAGAACAGAAAACAGTATAGACGTGTGTATCGTCCTGCTGGTATTTTTTCTATCTTTTGCCCCGTAATATTGAGCTGCCAGAACATTGGCTCCCACTGAAATACCTACCAGCATATTGACCATCAGATTGACCAGATCGGCAGTCGTTCCAATAGAAGCCATTGACTTGTAGGATCCGAAATTACCGATAATGATCAAGTCAGCAGCGTGAAATGTCAATTGCAGGATATAAGTAAGGGCCAACGGGATCGCATAACGGATCATTTTCCCCAACAGAGGCCCATTGCACATATCCATATTGTAGCGGTTGATTGCCATAGTATAAAAAAACTCCATAAAAGCATTTTTTTGATTTATATAATATACCACTTCTGAACGTTTTTTTCAACAGGATTTTCCGGAAGAAAAATCTTTTTGATTTGACATATCAGACACATTGAGCTATATTACAGAAATAAGTGTTGATCTGTTTATTTCAAGGAGTTGTCTGAACGATGAAACATATCGAAAAAAATTTCAAACTGGCTTGTGAACAATATGCCCAATGGGGCATTGATGTTGAAAAAGCTCTTGCCGTATTGGCAACGATCCCCATTTCTCTGCACTGTTGGCAGGGGGATGATGTCAACGGTTTTGAGAAGCACGCAGGCGGCACTTCAGGGGGAATCCTGTCAACAGGGAACTATCCCGGCAGAGCCCGGAATCCGGAAGAGCTCCGCAATGATCTTGATCAGGCGTTCCGTCTCATTCCCGGTGCAAAACGATTGAATCTGCACGCCATTTACCTTGATGCAGACAAAGCTGTTGAACGCAATAAAATTGAAGTCTGTCACTTTCAAAACTGGATCGACTGGGCAAAACAGCAGCAATGCGGGCTTGACTTCAATCCCACCTTTTTCGGTCATCCCAAAGCTGCCGATAATCTGACATTGGCACATCCTGACAAAAAGATCCGCCAGTATTGGATCGAACACGGTATTGCCTGCCGCAAGATTTCCGCCGCCATCGGCAAAGAATTGGGCAAATGCTGTATTATGAACACCTGGATCCCTGACGGTTTCAAAGACGTAACAGTTGACCGTGCCGGAGTCAGAATGAGACTTATGGAATCTTTGGACGCTCTCTTTGCCGAAAAACTGCCCGCAAAGTATATGCGTGATGCAGTGGAATCCAAACTTTTCGGTATCGGAGTCGAAAGCTGCACGGTGGGGGCCAACGAATTTTATCTTGCTTATGCTGTAAAAAACAATCTTTTGCTCTGTCTCGACTCCGGACATTTTCACCCCACCGAAGTCATCAGCGACAAGATCAGTTCAGTTCTCTGTTTCCTTGATGAGATCCTGCTTCACGTCAGCCGTCCTGTCCGCTGGGATTCTGACCACGTCGTGCTTTTTGATGATGAACTTCAGGCCATTGCCGCCGAAATCGTCCGCAACGGTGTCCGCAAAGTCCATATCGGTCTTGATTATTTTGATGCCACCATCAATCGCCTTGCAGCTTGGACGATCGGTACAAGAAATATGCAAAAAGCCCTGCTTTCCGCCTTGCTCCAGCCCGGTAAAGAATTGGCCGCACTGGAAAAGAAATTCAACAACACCCGGAAACTTGCTCTTCTTGAAGAGTTCAAACAGCTGCCTCTGGGGGCGGTCTATGATTATTTCTGTGCTCAATATAACGTCCCGGCAGGGATTTCTTTTATGGATGAAATCGAATGCTACGAAAAGGAAGTGCAATTCAAACGCCGCTGAGTTTATGCAAACTTCCCCATACGGGAAAGATCCCCCTCTGATCTGAAGTGACCCCAAAAGTTTGGAGGGCTTAAATTATGTGGAATGGGTTCGGTATTGTACCGGACTCATTCCTTTTAGATTTAAAGATACTCTTTCGTTATTAAAATAGCAAATGTATTCTTCAAGTTTCTGCTGAAAATCTTCAACGGAAGTAAAATTTTCACCGATAAACATCTCAATTTTCAGTCTGCCGAAGAAATTTTCCATAACACTGTTATCCAGGCAATTTCCTTTTCCGGACATACTTTTTTTTCAGCATTGCTTGATATTCACGCAAGTGGGAGTGACAAAGTTCCTTCAAGGAATTTGCAGTTGTCCTCAAAAGCCTCGAACTGCATCTGCCGTTTGAGTTCAAAGAAAAAACCGTGTTCCATATGATGATAGATCTTGAACTGGGAAGGTATATTCATTTCTCTGTGCTTTTGAACGATCTTCTTATTCAAATCGACAGGAAAGAGACTTTCAAATTCACCTTCCATAAAAAAGAGCGGGGGGTTGTCTTCTCTGATATAATTTTTCAAAGAGAGTTTTTCGTAAACTTCAGGCTCCTGTTCATAGGGGACTCCTGCAATATTCTGCATCACGTTCCAGAAATCCCGGATCCGCCAGTCATAGGGCAGAAAGTCATAGGGCGTCGACTGAAACACCGCAGAAACAGGACGGATCTCCGGATGTTTCAGACGGGAGACATCTTCGCCGCATTCTCCCGGAAGAGCACAACACAGCAGAGAAGCAAGATGTGCCCCCGCAGAAGAACCGTGGACAGAAATATTGCAAGGTCTGCCCCGGTCAATAAGGTATTGAACAAAACAATCAAAACTTTCCCGGATATCTGACAGCTGTTCAAAAGCATTTTTTGCCTTGAGCCGGTAATCGGTCGTCGCGGTAATGTATCCTTTGTCAGAAAAGGCTTCCATTAAAGTATGATAATTCAATCGGGAGCCGCCTCTCCAGCTGCCGCCGTGAACGAAAAATATGGCGGTATCTCTGGCTTCTGTCCCCGGAGAAACATCAAACACATCAAACACACGTCCTGTCACAAAGGGAGAGTCAAGGTAATAACTGAAATAGCTGTTTTTCATTGTTTGCTCCTGTCGATTTCAATTAATATGCCCTTAATATACTCGTGCCCGGACTCTTTTTCAAGCAGGCACTGATGAAAAGCCCTATTGCAGATTCCCCTTTCCGCCCCAAATTCCAAAACCTTTTTTCCGGCTTTCGCGGAGAAAAGAGGCCTTGATTTTACAGTCAGGGATTCACAAATTCGCACACGCCGGCGGCAGTGTGATATTTTTCACCTTTGGCACTGAAAAGCGTAAGAGTTACTTTATACTTTCCGGCCTTTGCCCCGGAAAACTCCAATGCCCCCGCAACTTCTGCCGCGGCTGCGACCTTTTGCCGGACAAGGATTTTCCCGCGGGCATCCGCGAGTGAAACAATGAAGTAATCCCCCTTTCCGGCACTGCCCAGCAATTCAACTTCCCAGGGAATGATCCGCACCGGATTCAGCATCGCCTGAGGAACTTTGAAACTCTTGACAACAGGCTTTTTCACCCGAAAAACAGCCATATCAGCAAAACGGAAATCCAGTTTGTCTCCGTGTTCATACTGCTCAGCAGCCTCACGGATCCAGAATTGAATGTAGTTCATCGCTTTGCCGTTTTCCACCGGAATATCCGAGCGTTTGAGAATATCCGCAGTGGAATACAGGAACTCCTGCCACACCCCGGGTTCCATACGGCTGGGCAGATCGATACTTCTGGCTCCGGCAACTTTTTTGACGCTGCGCCAATCCATACGCATCTGCCAATTGGTACGTTTTTCACCGTCCCGGTTGGAATCAACTTTAAGGCGGAAACGGAAAAATCCATACCGGTGAAAATCCAGAACCGGATTGATCCGGGCCGTCATACGGGGCCAGCCGCAAAGATATTTATTCCCCTTGAAAGAAGTACCGTCCTGTTTGCGGTCGATACCGATGTGCAAATGCAAAGTTCCGTCCTTTTCAATTTTAAGCGTGGCTTCTTTTTCCATTGCCATAAACTGCCGGGGATTGAGTTTGAATACATCAAGGTTGCCGGTTTTCTGCAGCATTTCAAGATATTCATTCACGCTTTTGCGTTTGGTTTTCCGCGATGTATCAACCAGTATGGAAGGAGCTTTTTTCTTATTGATTGCGGGGAAACGTTTGATCTTGGCGATCATTTCAGCCATTTGCAGTCTGCGGCTGTCAAATTCCCGGTCATTGAAGTGACCGTAAGCAAGATAAACCTGCTGATGCGGCAGGGAATCCCAGATATCCTGAAGCAGCTGCCGTCCCTGCAGAAGCAGTTTTTTCAATTCGGGATCTTTGGCGGGTTCTCTTTCAACAATAGACTGCTGCAAAGTGTAAATATACCGTCCGTCAAAAATTCCTTCCCGGAAATTTTCCCAGTGAAGTTCAATAATAATATCGCCTTCATCTGTGAGCAGATGACCGCCGCCCCCTGTCCGGGTGGTCAGCAAATGTTCGTTGAAGTAATAACGCCAGATCCACGGCATAAGGAAATTGTAATTGCTGCGCCACAAGCCGAATCCATAGGTCATACGTCCGCCCCGGTTCTGAGTGGCGGAGTCTTTGTATTCATAACAGATATGTCCGGGGTAACACCAATACTCTTTTTTGGCTCCTTTCTGCACCTCTTCAAAAGGACGGAAAGGCAGATCGTGCCAGAAGTCCACATAGTCGTTCAGTTCTTTCTGGAAAGGACAGGAGGTCATAAAAGTACGGTAACCGGCCTTTTTGTACACCTGATAAAGTCTCTTGATAATGGGAAGAGCCTTTTCACAGGGCTCATCTTTTGGACCGAAAACAATGGGAGGATACTTTTTTTCTTCCCATTCTTTTTTGAACTTGAACAGCAGTTTTTCAAAACGTGTGTAAAAATCTTCTGAAAGGGGTTTCACATTTTCCAGATGATTTCCGGGAAACGCTTTGTGTATGCTCCGGTAAAGGGTCAGAAAAGCGTGATCCCCCGTCACAAGGATCATAGGCAGGGGCAATCCGGCTTCCCGCATTTCTGCGTAGTGGATCTCCCAGTTGGGCATTTCAAATTTGTCTTTATATTTGTTGTAATGCAATCCAAAGGCAGGCGGCCGGGTAAAGCCGTATTCCTTCATCAGACGGAACTCAC
Organism: Victivallaceae bacterium; assembly: GCA_045605205.1. GTDB lineage: Bacteria > Verrucomicrobiota > Lentisphaeria > Victivallales > Victivallaceae > UBA1784. The sequence goes on along the minus strand of JAZUPO010000085.1, from coordinate 31,054 downwards.
GCAAAGAGGCTTTCCGCAGCCATTGAGCATCATTTTTATGTTTGCGGTAAACTTTATGCAAAGGTTCACGCACGGGACTTGCATACGCTGAAAAATTCTTTGCCGGGTCACGCTGCAATTCAAAAGGGAAAACCTTAACGGTATAGGGCAGCACAAGGGCTTTTTCATAACCGTCGTGAGCGATACGGATCGTTCCTGAGTGGACTCCCGGTGCAGCATTGTCAGGGATCCTGACATTGACCACAAAACGCTGCGGTTCCAATGCTTTGGCATCACACCAGGTCGCAGGAAAAAGATATCCGGGAGTGGTCCGGTACTGCCGGGGCGTCAGATAAAAAGGATAACGCACCTTCCAGTAAGCGATCTGTCTGATCTGACCGCCGGGGAAAGGATACTGCACAGCAGTTCTGAGTTTTTTCAAATTGCGGACGGGATAAACAGCAAAGTTCAAAGTCACGATCTGCCCTCTGGCACCGAAAGTATGGAGTGACTCGACCCGTTCCCAGGCTTTAGGCAGAGTAGCCTGATAAACCGGTTCCGTCAGAGGACGGCTGAAAATCATCATCCCGGAACGTTTTTCAGCAGGAGTAAATTCAGGGACTTTCCCCGTTTCTTCATAGGGGGTTTCTTTGAAATCAGGGTGTACGGCCTCTGTTTGGACAGGCAGAGCCTTTGTTCCGGGAACAACAGGAAACGAGGCTGTTTCCTGTAATGCACCGCAAAGAATAAGGGGCAATCCGATAGAACATACGGCAAATGACAGGCTTTTTTTCATAAATTCATCCCTCAATAATCGTGATCATAAGATTCGGTTGTCCAAAATGAAGAGGCCCAGGAACGGTTTTTATAGCCGTCAACAGGGATCCTGCTCAGTTTGATATTGCCAACGTGACCGTCATAGAAGACAAGATTCATCGACTGAGCGTGAGGCAGAGCGACGGCATCGGCTCCACCGGCAGGTTTCCAGTAATATTTCATTGCCTGTCCGCCGGCACTTTCACCCAGCAGACAATGCTTATTGGCCTTTTTGTAGGAGTGTATCTTTTTGAAAGGTACTCCGTAGGCATTGGGGCGTCCAACGCCGAAAACCAGACCGTCAGAAGGCTTTATGGCATTGTAGGCAGGTTCAGGATTCATTGAGGGACAGGCGTAAACGCTTCTCTCATATGAACCGTCATCTTTTCTGCTCCAACCGCCGATAGGCAGCCATTCATCGGTATACTTGACGGCAAAGTAAGTGGCAAGGAATCCCCGGTTGGGGCCGCTGGGATGCCACATTTTTGTATGGGTTTCCAATATTTTTCCGGAATTCATCATTGCCATAATGAATCCGTTATTGTCATCACAATACATATGATGCACCTTGCTCCAGGTCGTAAAATTGTTGAGGCAGTGAGTCGTTCTGGCCCGTTCTCTTGCCTGCTGCAAAGCCGGCAGCAGCATAGCCGCAAGGATAGCAATAATGGCGATAACGACAAGAAGTTCTATCAAGGTGAAAGGAGCCGGGGGAGGGAGGGGACCCTTTTTTAAAAAAAGTTCTCCCTTCCTTCCCCGAGCCCCATCCATCCTTGCCAAAAACTTTTGGTGGATTGCAGGATTGCAATGGCAAATATTAAGGCAAGAGGCAATTTTTCGCAAAGTATAAACACATATTTGACAAGTTTTGCTTACAAGAAGTTCTATCAGGGTAAAGGTGCGGACAAATTTCAAATGCTGCATTTTTTTCATATCTCAACGCTCCTGTGTTTTTGACTGTACAACTGGAAATAATATAGCCCTGCAAAAATAAAATTACAATTGAACCAATGAAACAATATGCAACAATTTAAGTTCAAATAACAAATTTTCATACATATTTATACAAAAACACTCCTTGAAAACGCTTTGTTTTCCGGCAAAAACTCTGTTGTAAAAGCAAGCAATACAGGCCTTCGCTCTCGTTTTGATATAATTTACAGAAAAATATGTTGCAACGAATGATCGGAAATTATTTCCACACGTCTGGAATTGCCGGAATATGCTTCCCCAAAACATTTTACAAATGAAGATTGGAAAAAGCATTCCCCCACCTTTGCCCCCAAAGGATGAAAAAGAAAGGCTCTCAACCCGATAAAGGTTGCTGAAAGCACTTGAGGGAATTGGGACATTCAAAAAACGGACACCGGCTCCGTCACACTTGTTTATCCTCTTATCACGGCATCGTGAAAATCAGCGAAAAGGACTCTCTATTTTTTTCTGATACCGTGCAGAAATTGCGTATGAGGCAGCAAACGGCATCTGATATTCAGCTTGTGAGGCAAATGCACATTTTTTCCGGCAATCGAGTTGAGCAAATCCTGCACCAGCTCTTTTTGCGGCAGAGCAAGGTGCAGGAAACCTTCTCTGATTTCAGCAGGATCAACAGGATTTTTCGCCCAGTATTCCACATTTTCTGCGACACTGTCAGCATTGTCCTCCGCATAACGCACAGCAAATTCCGGCAACAATGTATCCCGTCCGCCCAGATTCCGGGTATTGACCACCGGTACCCCGCAAAGGGAATATTCTCCGCAGGAAAACATTGCCCCCTCAATTGCCGAAAGAGCCAACCCGCAGAAGGCTTCGCAAATTTTCCGTCCAATCAGAAATGAAGGAACTTTCTGACTCCACAAAGCATTGGGGAAACGGGCAATTGTTTGCGTAAAGTACTCTTTTTCTTTTTCGGAATAACTGCCGATCAAATGGAGATTTTCAATTTTTTCTGCAAGTTCGTGCCGTTTGAAAGGTGTAATACGGGCAATATAAAGGGCATCAAATTTACGTTGTTTCCCCTTGGCCAACGGATAGCGGCGTGGATCAAGAAATGCATTGTGGCTTGCCAGATAAACTTCGCAGAAATCTTTGATGATCTCCACTTCTCCAGGGGCATTGGCAAGAATAATGAAACGGGCTTCCGGAAAGGCATTCCTTGCCTGGGCAAGACGTTCTTTCAATTCGAGGGCAACTTCAGGAAGTTCTGCTGACCACCCCAACTGCAGAACAAGTGTAAACTTTTCTCCTTGCGATATGGCCCTTTGGAATGCGGGCAAATTCCGCAAAAAATCCATTTCAAATGCGGCAATGATTCTGGGAGAGTGATTCAGAATGTAAGCAGGAAGATAATCAAAAAATTTCATTTTACGTTTTTCCCCCACTCTCGATACTTGATCAGGTTTTGAGTTCTATTTGTGGCATTGGCAGCAATATTTCCGGCAAAAATGGAAATACAATTCTTGGTAAATCTGCCGTTGACAGTATGAAGCAGCACCAGGGGACACTTGATATTCAGCACACCTTTTTCCGGATCAATGACTGCACTGCAGAAGTTTTTAACTTCAACTTTACGCCAGAAAATGTTTTTATGTTCCGGCATATAAAAGACTGCTTTGATATTTTCTTTGGCTGTTCCGGGAGTTGCATCCAATTTCCAGTTGAGGGGATTGATACAGTAAATGCCCTTTTTCAAAGCCGGATTATTTATTTTTTCGTTGTTGATGCAGCTTGTCCAAGTTACGATCACACCATAATCATCGGCATTGGCAGCAGCTTTCACTCCATTCCAGAAAAAATCGTCTGCGATCTCTTCGGCGGTTTTGGGCTGCATATCAGGAAGATAGGCGGCAATAAAGCCGTTTTTCACTGTCATTCCACCGGCTTTTTGCATTGCTTTATACAACAGATCGGCGGCTTTACCTTCAGCAAGCAGCACAAAAGGATGTCCCGGCTTATGAAAATTATCCAGGAAATATTCCAGTGCCTCAGAAACATTTTCAACATCCGGCTTTTGTATTTCAGGAGCAAAAACCCGCACTCCCCGTCCGAAAATATCATTGGTATGAGTTTTTGTCCAGTTAAACTGGATATCGTGGTTGTCTCCGTAATCAGCCGGTGCTTTACCGATATAGAAAAGATCAAACTTTGAATAATACTGCGGAATGTCATTTTCCCGTATCAGCCAGTTTGTGCCGTAATCGTAAGGGGAACTCATACAGCCGGAAAAAGTCAGCAGAGCTGTTACGGCAATCCAAAAAAGAAAGAGTTTTTTCATTTTCATCTCCATAATTTGCTTTTGAAAACCCTTGCGATGAAAAGGGGATTTCCAATAATATAACGTTTGAATAATCTTACAGGTTCACAATAAAGACGGAAACACCATTCGATATTGAGTTTTCTCATCCACCAGGGAGCCCGGGGGATACGTTCTGACACAAAGTCCAGCAAACCGCCCACCCCGATCGCCGCACATCCGGGCAATTTTTCAAGATTACAGGCTATCCATTCTTCCTGTTTGGGGACCCCCAAAGCGACTAAAAGGATATCTACTTTCAACTCAGCAAGTTCAGTCAGCACTTCTTCTTCACTTTTCTCCTTGAAAAATCCGTCTGCACATCCAACAAATTCGGCTTTTCCATTTAATTTTTTTGCCTTTTCAAGTGCCGTTGCGGCCACTCCGGGAGCTCCGCCAAAGAGGTAAATACGGTAGGGCTTTTGTGCCAGCAAAGGGAACATATCGGTGCCGTTCACATTTTCTTCCACCCGGAATCCCAACATCCCGGCTCCGATCCGTGCACCGATACCGTCGGCAAAAACCGCCGAACACGCTTTTAAGATGTTCTTGTAATTTTCATTACGACAGGCAATATTCAGACAATGGGCATTGATAAAGGCGATATGGTGAGCGTGTGGGCTTTTGACAAGATCATCGATCTGCTGTAAGGCTTCATCCATTGTTCCGCTGAAAAAGGGGACTCCGAAAACAAAAGCTTTCCGTTTTTTATAAAGTTCAGTCAGACCGCAGGCCGTATTCTGCCAGCTGAAATGGGCTGCTTTTTCTTTACCTTTTGCACTCAGTTCCTGCTGCAGAACAGGATCAGAAAGGATTTTTTTCATACTTTCAGCGATTTCTTCCTCTGAAGCGGGATCAAAGAGAAGTGCGGCATTCTGCCCCAATTCCCCGAGGGAGGAGTTGTTTGAACACGCACAGGGGACTCCGGCGTGCATTGCTTCAAGAAGCGACAAACCGAACCCTTCAAAGTGAGAGGGGAATATATACATTGTGCTTTGAGCGTAAAGTTCAGGCAGTTTGGCAAGATCCACAAACCCGGGGAATTTGAACTGCTCTCTGCACGGGGAATTTTTGGCATATTCAAAGACGGCTTCTGCACCGTTCCAGGAAGCCCCCGGCATAACGAGAGTATATTCTTTGCGTAATTCTGCCGGCAAAAGTTCAAAGGCTTTGAGCAGATTCAAATGATTTTTCCCGGGATGTTCGATGCGGGAAATATAAAGGATCTGTTTGAGTTTTTCTGTCTGTACCGTTTCGGGGGGAGAAAAACCATTATAAACAACGGCAATCTTTTCTGCCGGGATGTGCCAGTATTTTATAAGATCATCCCGGGTAGAGCGGCTGATCGCCACGATACTTTGAGCTTTTCTGACATAATGGGGCAGCACTTTTTTGATGTAAAACATCCGGAGCCGGTCATACTTGACCGGAACGTGATATTGGGAAAGATCGTGCACCACAGCCACCGTAAATATGGGAAAACGGCAAAAACATCTGCGGTTGGCGGCAAGCAGGATGCAGAAGTCGTACTTTTTCCAGTTGATTCTGAAGGGCAGAATAAACAAACTGTAAAGCATTGAAAAAAGAGCATTGCGTTTTTTGATCCGGATTTGTTCAAAGCGTTCAAACTCCTCAACGCCGTCATCTTCCACGATCAAAGTCAACTCGTGGCCCTGTTTTTCCAGAGCCTTGACCACTTCACGGATATAAACGGAGATCCCTGACTTTCCGTTATCAAAAGGTATTGCCGACAGTAATATTTTCATTGCAGCAACTCCAATAATTGTTGAAATTTTTTCACGAACTGTTCTTCTGAGAATTTTTCTTTTGCCAGTTCAGTTCCCTTTTTTCCCATAGATTCAAGAAGTTCCCGGTTTTGAGCCAAAACACCGAACATTCCGGCAGCAGCGACTGTCTTTTTTTCAGGTACAATAATTCCGTTTTCTGAAGCTGAAAGCCATTCCCGGACACCGCCGGTATCAAACGCAACGACGGGAATACCGTGTGCCATTGCTTCCAAGCCGACCAAGCCGAAAGGCTCCTGCCAGCGGACGGGGAAAAAGAATACATCACAGTTTTCCCACAGCTTTTCCGGTTCACTTACAAAACCTGTAAAATGAACTTGCTGCTGCAAATTGTATTTTTTTACCAACGCTTCAAGCATAGGCCGGTCATTGCCGTCTCCCGCAACGGTACAGGTAAAAGGAATGTCAACTTTGGCAAGATCGCTGAAAGTTTTGAGCATCAAATCAGCCCCTTTTCCCCGGATAAGCTGCCCGAGAAAGAGAACCCTCAATACATTGTCAGGCATAAAGGAATGTTTTTTCTCTGAACATTGAATAAAGGCGGGGAGTTTGACAATTTTTTCAAAACCGTTTTTACGCAAATTTCCGGCCATAAAGTCAGAAAGCACCAACGCCGGAAGTTTCCGGTATTCCGCCAGGGGCGGAGCTGCGTTTCTGCCCAGAGAACAGAGGGCACAAAAGAATTTATTGTATTTCCGGTGACAGTTGATTCTGCCAAAGGGCGTGTAATAGTGATGCCGCCTGCAGTAAATATTGTGGTCGTGAGCAAAAAAGAATGTCTTGCCTTCCGGCATAAATTGTAAAAACTCAACGGGAATAATATTGTGGATGATGACAATATCCACCCTGTGCAGCAATTCATTTTCCGGAGAAAATTTCTGAATCGAATCAAAGGCATCAGCAAAACTTTGCTGTTCTCTGCCCCCTTGTTCCATATAAAGACAATGAACAGCCAAACCGCTTCTCCGCAAAAGCCGGGCACTTTGCTGCATATAACGCTCAATACCGCCTACGATCCCATTGTATTTACCGATGTAGAGAATCCTTTTCATTTTGCAAGCTCCCGGTAAATTCCAGTCAACTTTGCACTGATGCTTTGCCAGTTGTATTCAGCGGCCGTAGCTCTGCCGCCTGCAATGATCTGTTCCCGTAAAGAATCGATCCGACCGTATGTTTTCAACAGGGAATCGGCATTGTTATCTTCAAAAAGCAGTGCATTTTTTCCGTCGGTAAGAAAATCCCTCAAGCCGCCTACATTTGAAGCGATCAGCGGAAGTTCTGCATCAAGTGCTTCCAATGCCGCGATCCCGAAAGGTTCGTGACGGGAGGGCAGAATAAAGCAATAAGCTGTTTTCAAAGCCTGTAAAAGTTCAACACTGTCCGGGACCAACCCGGGAATAATGGTCAAACGTTCTTTGAGCCCCCATTTTTCAGCATCAGCCAGCAATTCTTCAAGATACCAGGGGGCGGTCACGGGACCGATGAGCAGCAAGTGGAGAGTGTTTTCCTTTTTCAAAAGCTCCAGAAGTATTTTCTGATTTTTCTGGTAATCAATGCGTGAGATGCAAAGCAGGAGTTTTGCATTTTCAGGAATATTGTATTTTTTGCGGAACTCACCCGGAGCCGGAAGTTCCCGATGCAGTATGCCGTTGGGGAAAAGTTCAACTCTTTTCCCCGGATAAAGTTTCTGCAATTTCGACTGTTCTTCACGGCTTAATGCCAAAAGAAGATCCGCCTGACTTTCCGGAGTTTTCCGCATCCGGCAAAGACGGTCAACGATTCCGCCGTAACTGAACTTGTGCTTCAGCGGTTTGAGCATCAAAGCCATTTCCTGTTCCGGGATGGCACAAGAGCCTCCGTGGAGACTCATTATTGTCGGCACAGCAAGTTTCCGGGCAAGACGGATGGAATAATTGGCAATTCTTCCCCCTGCGTGGATATGAAAAATATCATACGCCCCCTTACGGAGCGTTTTCATAAGCTCCGGGGAAAAAGGGTTGCCGCCTTTTTTATCAAGAGCGACTTTATCCTGTTCCGGCATAGGGAAATAAGGATAAAAGTAGGGAAAGCGGCGGATCGTGATGCCGTCAACGACTTCTGTGCCTGTTTTATCCAAAGCTCCTGTGCAAAGGATCTCAGGAGTCAACCCCTGAGCTTGCTGCTGTCTGGCGATGTGCCAGACGACACTTTCAGTGCCGCCCCATTCGGAAAAACTGAAACGGCGGACAATATGGGCGATTTTCATTGTTTTGTCCCCCGGTAATAGCTCATTTTTTGGGTATAGCGGTAACGGGGAGAATAGAAAAACTCTTTTTTCTCTCCCTTTTTCAGCAGATAGATCCAATCCCGTAAAGTTTCAGCAGCAATGTTTTTCCAGATCCGCAGAATTCCGGGAGATCGTTTTCCCATTTGTTTATCAGCTACCCCTTCGTTGAAAAAACGTTTTTCAACCTCTTTCAAGGTGTAATTGTGGGAATGTTCCACGACCGCTTCAGGAACATAAACGATATTGACCTCCCGGCGGTTGACCCATTGGGAATCTTCGGAATACTGGAATTTTTCGTCAAAGGGATGTTGGATCAACTCTTCTTTCCGGAATCCGGAGGACACAAGGGAAAAGAATTTATGCCAGTGCCGTGAAATCGAACCGTCTCCAAAGGCACGTTCATAATCCTTCCGTACCACAGCAAAGGCATCCTGTCTGGCGATTTGATTGGCAAAGACGCAATTTACACTTTTGTCTTTCAGAGGCCAAATGAGATGTTTCAAATATTCTTTGTTTTGGGGAACAGCATCACCGTTGTTGAAAACGATATATTCGCCCCGGGCGTGACTTACCATATGGTTAAGAGTTTTTCCGGGGACATATTTCCCCTCAGGCGGAGCGATCCGGCGCAGCTGAGCGACCCCGGAAAGATATTCTGCGGTTCCGTCCGTAGAATTGTCATCACAGGAAATGATTTCCACTGTGTCGTCAAGTTCCTGTGACAGTAAAGATTCAACTGTCCGTCTGATATAAAGGATGTCGTTATGTGAACGCATCAAAACCGAGATCATAACTTTTCCTCCCGGCAGCTTGCCACGGCTTCTTCAACCGTGGAGTAGATCTCCAAGACCCGGTAAACTCTCGTTATATCCAGTACGATCCTCATATCAGCACTGACTTTGGCAAGTTTGATGACAGAATCATTTTCCAGAGCCTTCTGTGCCGCGGCCAGCAGTGCATCAAGTCCGTAATTATCTATATTGACCAGTTTTTCCAGATCGAGGACAATTTTTTCTCCGGGTTTCATACGTTCACTTAAAACGTATTTGAAGTTTTCTGCCCCGTTCCGGTCGAGAAACATTTGCAGATGAGCGACCAGTAAATTGTCAATATATTCAAAACGCATTTCCATAAATTATGCTCTCCGCAGTTTTCCGGTAAATTTGCTGATGAACTTTTTGACCCGGATCTTATCAGCGTGGTCAAACATCATTAAATAGAGTGCGGGGAAGTAGATCAACACCCCGGAAAAACCTGCCAGTGCCAACAGGAAAAATTCGTGAAGCTGTCCCCGCAAGAAATAATATTGCCAATAGCAGACCATTCCGGTCGACAGTGCCAGCAGAGCCGGCTCAAATAACGCATACAGAACAAAACGAATCATCTTTATTTGAGTTCTTTTGATCAAATGAGGCATCACAAAGAAAACCGTACCGATAAACTTGGTCAGAATCATAGCTCCAACTACGATCAGTTCGTGAGGCTTTATCAAAAGGCCCACAAGAGAAAGCAGGATAAAAAAGCAACTTTCGAAACTTTGCACTTTGGCAAGAAATTTGTGTCCCTCCGCCATTGTGAGAAATTTTTCAGGAATGACCCGGCAGACCAGCAGAAAATAAACAAACAGCACCATAAGACGGCAGATAAAAGCTGCTTCTTCATTTTCCACATTAAAAAGCAGCAATATGATTCTCGGAGCATAAATCATCACCATAACCGTTGCTCCCGCTGCAAAAAAGTTCACCCAGCGGATCGAACGCATCAATATTTGAGCCAGATGCTTCGTCCGGTTGCGACTGTGGAGCAATGCCGATATGGGAGAAATATTTTCAACATAGGGCAAAGAGATCTGCTGAATAAGAAAGGGGATCCGGCTGCCCAGCTGAAAGATGCCCACCGGGGCAAGACCGCAGAACATACTGATCAAAAGAAACATTCCCCGTTCCCAGATCATACGGCCGATGGAAATAATATAAACGGCACTGCTGAAACGGAAGATACCTTTGAAAATCGCTTTGTCAAAAGCCAGACGAATGCGGAATCCGGGGATGCTTTTCCACACTGAAATCAGCATTGCCAGCTGAGTGAGTCCCATAACCATCATTACAAAAAAGAGCAGCTTAAAGAGTCCCCAGCCCATAGCGAAAATAAAGATAACGCCGGAAAGTTCCACTATTTTTGAAACAATGATTATATAATTACGCAAATAGAGCTTCTGCAATCCCACCAGAATTTCAGGAAAGACCCCCAGCGGGAACACGACCGTTGCCGCAAGACCGCTTAAAAGCAGTGCTTCCCGGCAAAAATAGATGTATTCAGGTGTTGCGTCCGCAGGCAGATGAAAAAGTTCCCGGATATAATACATTCCCACAAATGTCAATGGCAGGATCAAAAGAGCCATACTGACGTGGCTGAAAAAAATACTGGAAACGGTGTGATTGAATTTTTCGATATCTTTTTTGTAAAGTTCCGTTGCTGTAACTTTTTGGGCGGCAACCCCGAACCCCAGATCAAGCAGCAGAGCGTAACTGAAAAAGCTCCACAGCATAACCCACAAGCCGTATTGAGCTTCGCCCAGATGACTGATGAGCCAGCGGGTGACAAGGATCCCCTGTACCAGCCGGACAAACATTGAAAAATAATTCGTCACGGTATTTTTGAAAAATGGTATTTTCATAATTTTTCAGCTCTCTCTATCATAAAGTTAAAATAATCTGCAATATGTTCCATATTTTCCGGCAGAGCCTCATTTGAAAGGATCGCCGCAAAGGAGTGTTCATCTTCCGGAAGGAATCCGTGCATTCCGTTCAGGGGCTTTTCCCCCATATCTGAAGGCACGATCTGTATTCCTGCATCAAGCAGGAATATGGCATCTCCAAAGGCCCGGTCCGAACGGTATATCTTGTATTTGAGTTCCTCTTCTTTGCTTAAAAAACGGCCGGGGAACTCCTGCATTATTTCAGAAATCACTTCTTTTGCTTTTTCATTCAAATAATAGAACCTGGCCATTGTTGAATCGTAACAAGCACCATAATCACGCCCGAAAACAAGTCCGCTCTGAGCAACTCGACTCATAATATCGACACTCCCTGCAAGCGGAGTCATACCGTGGTCAGAAATAACTGTAAAGTGAACATTATCAGCGTATTGTTCGGCTTTTTCGTACAGAGTGCCGATCTGTTCTTTTATTTCGTCGAGTTTTTTCTGAACTGCTGCTCTATCCCGGACTTTGTCGTGCAGGACACCGTCCAGACTTGCGGTATAGACAAAAAGGAAATCACATCCTTTTTCGATTGCATTTTCTGCGGCTTTGAAATTTTCACTGTCGCTCAAGTGCCAGTCGGAAATATGGAATTTCACCTTCTTTGCACTCAAGGTGTCGTGCAAATTGGCAATATCTTCCATACCGTTGGCAATGAAAAGATCCTGCTTTTCGCAGTAGTCCATAAATTTCAGTTTCCACAAAGGCATCCGGTAGAGCTGAAAATATCCGGTGAAACCATAAACTTTTTTCAGAAGTTTGGACAAATGATGCCGCACCCGTCCCCGATTCCAAAAAACTGCAGGTCTAAAAAGCCACCACAGCCGGGAAAATTTCTTAAATGGTGACTGCGACGGTGCAAAACGGAACAGGCCCAAATGGCCGTGTTCAGCAGGAGTTTTCCCTGAAAGAATGGTCGGGATCGCACTGCTGGAATAACCGAACTGCATTGAAATTTTTTTGCGGTACGGCAGCAAATCAGTCAAAAAACAATGATCGTTGACGATCTTCCACCCCAACGCATCCGAAAACAAAAATATTTCAATTGTTTTATGTTTCATATCTATCTCACGGTAACGCCCTGTATCCGGGAAGTTTGCGGAAATCAGCGGCAGGTTTCCTTTTTTTCAATTCCGGAGTCGGCAAAGCAGGTTTTTCAATGAGATAACCGCTTGTCACTGCCGCCGGGGCGATCGTTTCCCATACACTGTATTCACTGGCTGGGACACTTAAAAATTCCAAATTCACATAACGGCGGAATATGGGAAGTTTATCCTCTTTTTCCTTATACACCATTTTTACCGCATTGCGGTCAATTCCGAAAGTATTGCCATAGGGCGTGATTCCGGGGACAAACTCATTTTTTCCTCTTGCGTAACTTATCAGGTCAAGAAACGCTGCCGGATAAATTTGTCCCAGACCGGAAGTCATACTGCGGCCCAAGGGATTGGCTCCGTTGTGAAAGTCGTTGGCAAGATATGCCCCTGTCAGATACTTTTCATTTCCGGTCAATTTATGGGCGGCAATAAGTGTCATCGCACGGCGCAAAGGATGATAATTGCCCCACCCCATAGAGTGGACCCAGGGAGCATTGGGGCCATACCACAAGGTACGGTAGGGATAAGTATTTTCCTGATCGGCAAGCATTTTATCCGCATTACGCAGGATTATTTTTCTGTACTCCTGCCGGAAATCTTCAGCTTCTTTTACGGGGAAAAGTTCAAGCACCATCCACGAAAGAGGGGACCATTTCCAGAAATTCCGGTTAAAAGATTCCTGTATTTGTTTTTGTTCTTTTTCGATGGGCTCAAGATACTTTTTATCCCCTGTCAGGATGAAAAGATTGAGAGCAGCTTTAAGCAGCTGTTCCCCTGCCAGGGCAGGATTTTCGATGTATGATATCATTTTTCCCTTTACTCTGAACAAAGAGACCAGACGGTTTTTATAATCGAGAGAAAAATTCCAGGCTTTGAGGGCCGATTGCAAATATTGGTCAGATTCAGCAGGAAAGCCTGCTTTTTTCATTGCAAGAGCAAGAGTACTGACAGCGGCGGCATACTCAAGAGTTCCATTGCGGGAGGGGGCGGAAATAAAGTAAACGCGTTTGTCCCGGTGGGGGCCTCCCTCGCCGGGACCGGGATGACTTGAAGTTTCAAACCAGGTGCCCACACCACCGTTTTTCTGCTGGACGGCAAGAAGATGTTTCACTCCCCAGGCAGCTTCGTCAAGGATATCCGGAATACCATTGCCGCTTTCCGGGAGATTGAGTTGTCCGTCAATAAAGTTCTCACTTTTCATCAAATAAACAGTTGCCAGATCGCTGACGATCCGCAAATGAAAGGGACGGCGGTCATAATCCGCCGCATCGTGCCACCCCCCGGGAGCGGTAAGGGGGGGAGTGGGTATAAAAGTGGGAGCTTTCCTGGGGATCAAATCAAAATGTCTGATTTTTACATAGCCGCTGCGATCAGTAAAACCATATCCGGGAATCCCTTTTTTCAGACGGTAATCGTCTATATTTTCAGGAAAATCCCCCTGATAGACTTTCTGATGACATTCAGGTGTTTCCCACGCCGTAAAGGGCTGCTTTTTGGCAATGCCGCACCGCTTGTGATAAAGTCCTCTTGCGTGGATGTAAAAGGCTTCATTCAAAGTACCGGATCCCACAGTAAAATCCATACTTCTGCCGATGCCGTCAACGTAAAAATAATATTTTCCGGGAGTATTGAAAGAGGAGTAATCCAGTTCCAGCACCTCTTCCCCGGTAAAGGGAATACGCCATTTGTATTTTGGGTCATTCCGGCGCAAACGCAGGGTGTTTTTGAACACACATTTATTGTCTGAGCTTTTCCGCAATTCAAACTCTTTTCCGGCAAGGTGTTTCAATGGCAACGCCCCGGCATCGCCCCCCAGCCAGGCTCCCATATAGGCATATTTTTTCTTTTGCCTCACACCGTTGCCCAGCTGATTCAGTTTAAAAATATGCGAGGGGCGTTCAGGATCATACTGCAGTATGCAGCAGCCGATATTGCGTTTTTCCCCGGCTTTGAAAGGAGTCCCGAATACGAGGTAATTAAAGCCGCTGATGTCAGCTTTTCTCAGGATATTGCCTTTTTCATCCCGCAAAAGGGCATTTTCTTTGTGCCAAAGTCCGGTTTTTACAATATTATTGCCTACGGTCGAAAGATTGGGCATTCCCAGGCCGGAAAACTTCAGAACAACCACTTGCGGGGTCAGAAATTCATATTCAATGGCACTTGCAGACAAGGCAAGAAGTGTCAGAAGCAGAAATAATTTTTTCATACCACCACCTCCGCTTGGCCTGAAGCAAAGTTTTTACAATATTTCAAAAGCAGACTTAACGCGGCAAAGAGAATCATCATCTGAATGAAATTCACCTGTTGTTTCATTACCCATTCCAGAGTGGATTGAGCGTAAATTGCTGTCAAGCCGCCGACGACGCCTGCGGGGATGAAAAACAGTTCGCTCCGGCGTAACTGCTTGACCAGTTTGCAGGCGGCGATATAGTAATATCCCAGCCAGGCAAGGAACGCTCCCAGAGCAAGGAATCCGCATTCAGCCCCGACAAGAAGATAACTTGTTTCCACAATACCCTCTTTGAAATCTTTGGCGATACGTTTGTTTGCATACCGGTATTCACAATAGGGGTAAGGGGGATTGATCTTGATGCCCCAGTTGTTCAAACCGACACCTGTGAGGGGTTTGTCTTTCATCATATTCCAGGCGGAAGCCGCAAGATTCTGGCGGGTCATCAGGGATTCTTTGGGAGCATTTTCAAAACGCTTGATGATATTGGGCAAAAGCAGCAAAGCTCCGAAAAAGCAGAGCAGAAAAATGGGCAGGAGAATCTGGATTTTCCGCATATGAAACTGATAACGCAAAGAAAGCAGTGTTGTAATGGCACAGCCGAAAGGCAGACAGACCATAGCTCCCCTGGAGTAGGTACGCATACAGGCCGCCGACGCCATAAGAAAGAATCCGGCAAACAGAAACCTTTTCCACCCTTTGTTCCGGTTGAAATAGTAGGCAAAAAAGACAGGGGCGATCAGGTTCATAAACATACCCATACTGTTCTGGTGGGGGAAAAAGCCGTTTGCCTGGTGGATCCCCCGGACGTGCTGCATAACCACCGAAAGAAAGGTGACCGTTGCAACGATACCGAACCCGAGCATTACAGTATTGAAATCCCGTGTGTAATACAAATAATAGTAAGTACAGAGGAAAACGATGTACATCATAATCATTTTCCAGAGTTCAAACCAGGAAAAAAGTGTATTGTCAGCTTCCATCAATGAGGGAAGGCACAACAGGAAATATATCCAGTAGATCTTGCTTCCTGTATCCGGCAGCAAAGGCTTTTTATGGTGCAATATCCACATTCCTATGAGTATTGCCGCAGCAATAAGGTAAATTAGTGAAACTTCCATACCCCGTGAAGTTCCCCGGTAGGTTTCGTGGGAAAAGAAGTTGATAGACACCTGATTGAACATCATTACCGGGAGCAATACCGCCAGAAAGGCACAGCGCATAAACTTACGGTTCAACGTAAGTATATACCCCAGGGGCAGTACTCCCATAAATGCGATGAGAAAGATCAGGTACTTCATAAAAGTTGCTTATTTCATAAAATTCAGTGCCGGGAATGTAAAAGTACTCAGGAATTGAGCAGAGGGCAGCAGTTTGCGTACAAAGACATTGTATTCAGAAATGTTGTCGTGGGGAATATATACCACATCACCCGGCATCAGCCGGACATTGGAACAGCGTCCCTGCAGTATACCGTCGATATCGACCCGGTAGAAACGGGGATTTTCCATACCGCCGCGGATAATGATCCCATACTTCCAGTACTGCTCTTTCACGCCGAGGCCTGATGAAATAAGTTCCAGTACGCCAAGATTCTGATCCCACAATCTTTTGTGGGGACGGTTGATGCTGCCGATGATACTGACCATAACTTCGGAACGGACGGCAATATAGATATAGTCGCCCTTTTTGAGTTTCACATTGTGCCAGCGATCACCTTTTTCAATGGCAAGGGAAAAATTGACCGGCAGAATCTTGCCGTTGCGGACAATGATGCTGTTCTGAAAATCTGCCGCATCAAGCATCTGGTCATCAAAGTCACGCACAGCAGAGCCGCCGGCTTTGGCAAAGAGATCGGCAAGACGCATACCGTTGGCGATGACAAACATCCCCGGATTGTTCACGGCACCGGCGATGGTGGCGGTCTGACTTCTCACATCAATAGCAAAGACACCCAGTTCGGGATTTTTGATGTACTGTCCGTAAATTTTCTTGATTTTTTCGCTGGCTTCTTCGAGGGTGAGTCCGGCAACCTGGACTTGACCTGCGAACATTACGCCGATGGCACCGTCGGGGGTGACAAGGGATTCCATAATCAAATCAGGATGATTGTAAACACGGATACTGATTTTATCACCTGCATTGATACGGTAGACCGGCTCTTTCTGTTCATCAAGTTTTTTAAGCAGTTCCAGCTGGCGGCGTTTATCTTCATCGGTAAGACCTGATTGGTCGACCACTCCGCTGGGGAGATTGGTGATTTCGGGGAATTGGTCAAAGTTCCCGGTAAAACGGTTGTAGCACCCCGAAAAAGAGAGGACACCTAAAAGAAAAAGGAGAGAGTAAAACCATTTTTTCATCGTATATAATCTCCTGAAATAACCTTGTTGACGTCGGTAACTCCGGTAAGAATGGCATAGATCTTATGTTCATCATCGTGAAGTTTAAGTACTTTTCTCAACACTGAACGGGGAGTTTTTTGTTTTCCGATATAAAGGAGCGTTGCGTCACAAATATCGTGGAGCTGTCTGACCAGAATACAGGAGGCATTAAAGGGCTTTTCACGGGAAATACGGATCAGCTGATAATGTTTTTTCAACTCTTTGACCACAGAATAAAGGGCTGTGATCTCATCGGGTTCAAGGACTGAAAGATTACGCACCGGGAAAAAGGCAAAGCCGTAACCGTAGCCGTAACCTTTACCGTCACCGGAGGAAAAGCCGTGGAAATATTCGATTGCGTGCCCCTTGCTTTCGTCAGTATTGGCGTAATTCACACCGGTTTTACCGCTGTCGGAGTAGTAAAAGTAACCGATTTTCTGCATATTGCCGCAGATTCTTTCCACATCCGTTTCTGCAATCAGACGGACCAGAATCGTATTGCGTTTGGCTTTAGTGAACTGTTCGTCAAACATCACAGAACTCAAAAATGAACCGTCCAGAGAACAGGAGAAAAGTGTCCGGGTATCTTTCAAACGCAGAATGAAGCGGTAAAACATCTCATTGTTGATGATCTGCCGCTGCTCTGTTGTAAAGACGGCATTTTCGTGGGGAATGACTCCCACCGTATCAAAAAAGTCTTTATGAAAAGAGGTTTCTTCAATACCGTCGAATTTTCCATATATCAGATCATAGGCAACGACCACAGTGGCATAAAGACCGCAGACAAAGATCCCGGCGATCATAATGACAGCCAGCATTTTTATGGGGAATACCGGAAATTGCTTGGTGCTTATGACACTTTCATTGATGATAATATCATTGGGGACGTGAGCAATGTTGCTTCGTACCCGGGTCATTTCTTCCAGAAGCAGATTTATGTTTTTGTTGGTTGTTTTCATCAGCTGTTCAACAGATTCGTGTTTCGGGATCATATGCTGCAATTTTTTCTCTTTTTCCTTATTGAGAGCAATTTCTGCCTGCAGGGATTTCATACTGATTTCCAATTGCCGCAAGATCACTTCTGCTTCCTGATAACGGTTGATAACACCTTCTATTCCAAGAAGCATATTTTCATCGAATTCGGTAATTTTATTTTTGGTCTTAAAGTTTTCAAAATCATTTTTCAGTGCTTCATAAGCACTTTTTGCTTCTACAAAACGGGGGTTTCGTTCGGCAAACATCAACTTGGCTTTTTCGTATTCCCGTGAAAATTTCCGCAGATCGGCAATAAATTCACGCAGCGTTCCACGATGTTTGATCACATTGGCAGGGATCGCCTTGTAGTTTTTTTCTGCAAGAGAGAATCTGTGACGGGCATCGGCAAGTTTCACATTCAATTCCGCTTGTGTGGCATTCTGTTCGCCTTGGATTTTTTTCACATTTTCCATTTCCTCAACAGGATGGATGATTCCGTATTTTTTATGCAGCCCGTGGAGCTGTTCGATCAGCTGTTTCTGAAACTCCTGAACTTCCCGCAAACGCCGTTCGCGGGAATCCAGAAAGTTGCGCAGTTCTGAGGTACGGTATTCTTCGTAATTCCGGATACCGAGACTGACAAAGGTGTTGACAAGCTGTTTGACATATTCATCACTTTCACCGACACCGGTAATGACAAACATATCGTTCTGGTCTCTCAGGAGTTTGACTTCAATACTCTGCTTGAGAACAGCCCGCTGTTTTGGGTTCAGGTGCATCGCTTCGATCAGCTGGTGAAAAATCTGCTGACGGCTGAAAACACCTAAAATGTGATTGATACTTAATGGTTTGACCTCTTCACTGGCACGGGGAGTGTAAAAGAGAGTGACCCCTCCCTCAAATTTACGGAAGGAGTAACTGAAAGTGATATACCGGAACGCTGCAGCAGCAAAAAGAGTCAGCAAAAAAACAGCAAGAATGCTCCACTTGAACTTCAGCAGAGTAAAGAGCACCAGTTTCTGATACAGCTGCAGCTGCTGCATCTGCCTGGTTTCTGCTTGTACATTCAACTCATTATCCAAAGAGTCCATTGGTATTTTCTCCTCAGTTAAAAATCAGCCATTGCTGATAAAGTTTTCTTTTTCCGTCTGTTGTTTCCGGCATCTCATTCAACGCCGAATAAACATCTTCCACCAGTACAGCCACCGGCGGAATGGTATAATATCCCCAGTCGATCAGGGGCAATGAACGGGTTTTGATACAATATTTTATATAGTTTTTGAGGGAGTTTTCCCCCCTTTGGAAACAGCGGGTGTAGATCCCGTCCCTGAGATCGTTATGCTTTTTTGCTCCGGAACAGCGGACTATGGCCGTCTGAAAAAGATCCCGGACACTGTTCCAAAAAGAAAACATATCCTGTTTTTTCTTCCGGTGGGGGGCGTGTTTGAATTCAACAGCTTCACGATAAAGTTCTTTCCAAACTTCCGGCATATCTGAATTTTGGATCAACTCCAGCCTTTCGGAAATATGCCAGCGGTATTCCCCTGAAGCGATAAGCATTGCATCCCCTGCCCCGAGAATAGCTTTATAAATATTCCGCAATATAAAATCTGTTTCATCAGAATTTTCAGAGATCTTTGCTCCTGCCAGCAATAATCCCATTCCCCGGTTGAGCAGCAGACGGCAGGCTTCAGAAAAGGGGAGTTTCTCAGGGGGGAGCTCCGGCAGATACTCTGCGAGCAGATCTTCGCCGCACACCGGCCGGTACCCCCGTTTCAACTCCTGCATCATCAACCGGGAAGCATTGTTTTTAATCTCTTTCACGCTCATAATGACACTGAAATCCACATCGACTTTCAGTTCTTCTTCATATTTCCGGGCGATCTCTTTAAGCAATACGGGAGCGTTGGAAGAATAGCTCCGGGCAAAGACAAAAAAGTCAAGATCGTTATAAAGTATGCCGTTTTCCCGATCCTGCCTGACACCGCCGCCGCCCCGACCGTAACTGCCGCCCAAAAACACACAAAGCCCCGTGCCTGAAAGAGCTTCTTTTATTTCAGAAAGCACTTTTTCAAGCAGCATTTCAGCTTCTGTGTCACCGCAAGCGGTGAAATTTTTATGAGCGTTTGCGTTCGACATAGGTAGCAAATCCCCTTTTACCCAAACTGCGTAAAACGACTTGAAGCACTAAAAAGCAAGAACAGTGATAGTGATAATAATAATCATAAATACGCCGCTGTTCCGGAGTGTTCTGAAGCCCGTAAATTTCCCCCATCTGAAACACAAAATGTTCATTAGCGGGGTGACTTTTGACCAGTTCCCGGCGGAAGAACAGCACCGCCCAGTAACCGGGATAGCGATCCATTGAAAGTTTCCAGCACCAGTGAGAAGTCCTGTGGGTCAGATAAAAAGGCAAGAGCAGCAAATAGGGCACTGCCAGCCCCAGAGCCAGTGCCAGTGCAATAAAGTGTTCCCATAAACGCAATATCCACGCAGAACGGTTTTGTATGGGGGAAAAGGTATAACTGAAACTGTTGCGTTCCAATACACCGCCTGAATAGGGATCAATGATCCGCCCCGGCGTAACGATTTTATTTTTTATTTCGAGATTACCGGCAGCATAGGTCCGGTCAAAGATGATGGATCGTTCCACAACACACCCTTTGTCCACCAGAGAACGTTCCCCTATGACCGCATTGGAAACAACAGCTCCGCTCTCAATAAAGGTATTGTCCCCCAGAACCAGGGGGCCGGACAAATTGCAGTCACTTTTCATTGCCACACTGGTTCCGGCATAGACATCGTCCGTTGCAGAATACCCGGGCAGATTGTAAAAATCATCCTTGAGAACCTGAAAGTTGACCTCAAAATAACTTTCAAGAGAGTCAATATGATAAAAAGGGATACTGCTTTTCAGCAAAGAACCGTTTTTATAGTAATAGATGCCATCTTCGTTCCCCTCATCTTCACAGGGGACAAAGGATTTTTCGATTTCCTCTTTTGTATAGGCTTTAGGCATCAGCATACCGTGCAGGATCAAACAGTCGTCCCCGCATTCTTTTGCATATACTTCAAGCAGATGACGGACAGTATCGTGTCCGCCGCCCTTGCGGTAGTCAAGTTTCAATTCGCCGTGCTGATATTCATAAAGAAGTTCTGCCAGATGTTCATTATAAGTAGGCCCGAGAAGCAACAGAGACTCCGCCTCACACCGCAGAGCAAGATCAATAAAATACTCTGCCGCACAACGTCCTGCGACAGGCAACATTCCCAGGCTGCGGTCGGGGAAGTAATCTTTGCACCACTCCTGATGCTGAGAATAAGGATTTATCAGCAGATTTTTCATTTACCAGGCTCCTTTTCCCGTCAGGATCGCAGGAACGGTTTTGAGCAAGATAAGAAAATCCTTCCACGCTCCGCGGCTTGCGATATATTCCTTATCCAAAGCGATCTGTTTGGAAAAGGGCAATTCACTGCGGCCGGAAACCTGCCACAGACAGGTGATCCCCGGCGTAATATTCAACCGTTTACGTTCTTCAAGTGTATAGGTCCGCACCTCAGCAGGCAGCGGCGGACGGGGCCCCACCAGACTCATATCCCCCAAAAGAACGTTGAATAATTGAGGCAGCTCATCAATGCTGAATTTGCGGATAAAACGTCCCACAGGTGTGATCCTGGGATCGTGTTTCATCTTAAAGATCACACCGTCCCCGGACTCATTGAGCTTCAGCAGTTCTGCTTTGCGTGCTTCTGCATCAATATACATACTGCGGAATTTATAAAATTTGAAGTGTCGGCCGTATCTGCCGACCCGCACCTGACTGAAAATAATAGGACCGGGACTGGTCACTTTGACCAACAGTGCCGTTATCAGAAAAACGGGAGACCCCAGAATCACGGCAAGGACAGAAAGTATGATATCCATCAGACGTTTGAAGCATACGGAACTGCGGATCGTCGCGTGCCACAGCACCATACGCAGCTGGATATTGTGATGACGGAACACACTCGGGCGTTTCAATTCCTGCCGCAAAGCGATGATTTCTTCATATTTTGTCATAATTATTTTTTTCTCCTCAAGGCCTGCACAAAATTTTTCAATTCTCTGCGGCTCTCTTCAGCATTGTGCCCCAGGGGGACGGATATCTGGTAGGTGTAATATTCTTTTCCCGGTGTAAAATGACGCCTGAATCCAAGAAATCCCGGCGTGGAAAATTTATCGCTGCTGTACCACACCCAAACCAGAATTCTGTCCGCTCCTTTTTGAGCATCGATCTCGGTTACTGCAAGATCGTGCTGCACCCAGAGTGTTTTTTCAGAATTTACCGTCCACATACTTGTACGCAAACAGTGACTTGCCGGATGGATCTCGTGTATATTTCTGCCGCATTGCACCGCCAGAACAGATATGTCGGTATTGTTTTTGGTATACCGGTACTGCCGCACTGTACTGGTGGCAAAAAAGCGTTTTGTATTGAAATCGGGCTGGATGGATCTGCCCCAGAACTCCCCGCAGCGGGCAGGAAATTCCGGAATAAAACTTTTTCCTTCGATGTACAACTCTTTTGTATGCAGCAAAAGGAAAGAGCTTGCCAAAGCTGCCGCCGAAAAACAAAGTGTGCCGCGTTTTACCACGATCCCGGAACGTTTGTTGTACCATATCCACACAAAACACAGCACCCCCAGCAAAAATTTCACTCCCCAGGCTCCCCAGACCGGACACATCATCAGCAGTGAAAGCTGATAACTTGAACTGGGAGTGCCTAAAAGCAATATGAACGCCGCCGGAAGTATGCGGTATGCAAGTTGCCACGCACCAAGCAGCCACACACACCCAAAGATCACTCCGACAGAAGCCGCAACAGCAAGAGCATTGATATGGTGAAATGAAGTACCGCCCGACAGGAACAGCATCGGAATCAGCAGAAACAGGGCATAAAAGTCACATTTTCCCATTTTTTCTGAACGCAGTGCCCACAAAGCTCCCGGAACAGCACACAGGTAAAAAATCCAATCCCAATGATCCAGTCTGGATCCGTTCCAAGCCTGCCACAGATAGGGTGAATGAAGACACAATGGTAAAAAAGAAAGTATGATAAGGATGATTTTGGTCATTGCTGAACCTCCGGAGTTTTACTGTTGGCTGCAGAAAAAACTTTTCCGACAGCAACAAAAATCAGCAATGCCAGCAGGATCTGCACATAGCCCAGAGCTGTATGCCAGGTATTCTGCAAAACCGTTTCTCCCCATACACGGTACATAATGACTGTCAGCACGATCCGCAAACTGTTACCGATGATGATGGACGGCATAATAAATGCAAAGTGCAGAATCTTCCACAAAATCTTTTTATGCAATATTTCCACTGCGACAAAGGCGATCAATATAAAGGCATCCAGTTGATTTATTCCGCTGCACGCATCGGTTATGGCGATATTCAAACCGGGCAAGGCAAGTGAAGTTCCGGAATAAATGACGTTCAACCCGCACAATTTCAATATTCCGGCACTCAGCATCGTAGCATTTAAACGCAAAGGGTAACTCAGCAAAAGCATCAATTCTTCGTGGTAAGGCATAAATATGCAGCACCACAAGGCGGACGTAACGCTGTGTACAGCGACAAACCAACCGCTGAAATAGAGCACAAACGCACAAATCAGCATAGACAAGGCAAATGCGGCACTCAAACTTCCGGGGAACTCTCCCCCGGGAAGCAAGGCAAGAATATTGGCACAAATCAGCATCGCCCACGCGATACATTTTTCGGACAGCGTTGCCTGTTTGCGGCAAGGGGCAAAAAAACTTCTGAGCATCAGCACGATCAATATGAGTGCCATTGCCAGATCGACCAGTGCTGCATCCCACATCCCGGAAGTAACGAGAGGCAGGGCTGCAGAAAAAGCAACAATCCCCAGAAGTGTTCCATACAACACTCCCAGGGGATGTTTTGTCCAAAGTTTTGCAGATAATATTTTCATATTCACTGGGGCATTTTCTGAAGTCGTTTCAAATAGTCAAGAGCAATATTGTTACGGGGGGCAATCACCAATATCTGGCGGCACATTTCCCGGATTTTTTCTTTTTGGGTGTTGATATCACACTCTTTGATACGCTGCTGGACACCGGCGATCCACAAGAATTCCAATTCCCGCCGATAGCTGTTGGAAACAGACAATTTCACGACATCCGGGATAGCACTCAAATTCCCTTTCTTATACAGTTTATCTCCATAACAAAGCTGAGTTTCAGCCATTTGCGGAGCCAAATTGTAGGCTCTGGCGGCCAGCAGCAAGGCTTGATCAATATTTCCCTTTTCGGCATAAAGTTCTGCCATATTCAGCAATACAGGAATTGTATACGCAGAGTTCGGGGGAAAGAGGGCATATTTTTTTAGAGCCGCATCGTTACGGCCGTTTTCAGCCAGAGTTTTTGCCGCAAAGAAAAGCAAATTCTGATTATTTTTTGCGTCAGCTTTTTCCAGCAAATCACAAGATTGCTGCATCTTACCTGCTTTTGCCAGAAGCAAAGCCTGGCAGAAAGGTTCATAGAGTTTGTCTTTGCTTAAAAAGAGCAAATCTTTTTGCCGCATCAATGAGCTTGCAAAGTTCCAGTATTCCGGCAATATTGCAGGAGAAAAGTTCTTCCTGAAGAATTCTGAAACTTTTTCATACTCTTTTTTCTGCATATTCAATACTATTTCATAACGCAGCATATCGCCGGCTCTTTGAGGAAATTTCTGCTTGTAAAATGCAATCAGGCGGCCAGCTTCAGCAGCTTCGTGCCGCAGATAGTATTCAATAGCGATTTTCACCAATCCCTGATCGTTACTGAAGCGTTTCAGGGCATCTTTCAAAAGCACGATATTTACTGAGTTTGTTTTCTTTTGTGAAAGCAGTATGAGCTTTGCCGTAAAAATGTCCGGCTTGCGTTTGTAAAGCCCCGTTGCCAGAGAAAGAAGTTTCTCTCTGCTGTTTTTTTGTTCGGCAAAGGATTTTTTCAAAAATTCCGACAATATGCTGTCTGCTTGTTCCTGCAGATCCAGATAGTTCCTCTGAGCAAGCAGAGCATTGTAGCTTGCCTGTATGGCCGCAAGATCTTTTGTATGGACGTCAGCACAGAAAAACACAAATGCCGCCAGGGGCGTGTTGATATTTTTGCGTAAGGGTACGATCAATTCTTTCAGGGCATCCATATTCTTTTGGGCAAAAGCGATCAGAGCATCAAAGTAATAGTTGCACAACATCGCCCGGTTTCCGGAATCTGCCTGATATTCGGCACGCAACCGGGCGATCTTATTGCTCTGGTTCATCAGACAATAGAGCTCTGCCGTTTGAATGGCGACAGATTGATCGTGATAAACAGAAAGGTATTTTTCAAAAACTTCCAAAGCCTTGCCGAGAGTACGGTATCTGGAATAAAAACGCCCCAAAGCAGGGGCAAACGCAAATTCATTAAGTTTCCAGGCTTCTGCCAAAACCTTTTCTGCCTTGTCTATTTCCCGGCTTTCGAGGTAAAGCTCAGCTTGAGCGGCAAGGATCTCCTGCTTCAAAAAGGGAGTCGAGTCCGGAAGTTTTTTCAGGATCTCCACTCTTTTTTCCGGAGCATCATCTTGGAATTTGAAACGCTGAAAAGCCAGCACCGTAAAAGGATCATCCGGACGGTACTTGACTTTATATTTGTTTATATTACCGTTCCGTCCGGCAGCATAAAGCCGGACACCGGAGAATTTTTCCTGAAACTCCTGATGTTGGGTAAGAAAACTTTCCAAACGCTGAAAATACCGGGCAAAGCACAAACTTGCTATGTACTTTTCTTTGTTTTCGCGGCTCAACGGATTGAGCCGGTAAGCCATATAACGGTAATAAACCTGTTCCGGATAAATCTTCTTTTTCCGGGCAATATCGCCCAGCATAATGAACGCAGCTTCGTTGTCGCTGTCATTGCGGACAAGCTGCAGCAGTTGTGCTTCAGCAAGGGTCAGAGAAGCATCGTCTCCCCGCAAAAAATTACTTTGTGCCTGCTTGAACAACCGGACATTCTGATAATTTGAAAAAAGCAAAAAAACCGTCATACCGATACTCCCGAGGAGTATCAGCACTGACAATATGATCAGTGTAAGACGGAATTTTTTCATTTTTTCTCATCAAGATTCCGGTATCAGCAGCAATTACTTTGAAGCGTTGAGCTTTTTGCGTTTCTTCAGATACACCAGAGTGCCGCCGCCGACAATCAGAGTTGCAATGATTCCGGGCAGAGGCTGACCGGAAGGTGCCTTGCCTGAAGCATTGGCATTGTTGACCTTGAACACATAAAATTCGTGAGTGCCGTTGGAGCCCATATTGCCGCCGCCCAACTGCAGATTGCCGTCAACAATTCTGGCCTTGCCCCAAACATCATCTTCAAAGGGGCTGCGCGGTTTAGTGGAAAGATAGGTATTACCTGTGCTGTCGGTCACATAAAGACCGATGCGGTCATTAGCGGTAAACGTTGCAGAAAGTCCGTTTTTGAAAGAGCCTGAAGCACCGGTATCCAGATTATACCATCCGTAATCAGTGACTCCTTCGCCGCGGTCGATGAAGTTTTCGTGATCTTTATCTTTTCCGCTGCGTCCCAGATCAAAAGCCAATGTCGTTTCAGAATCAAAGGTCAACCACCCCTGATTTCCTTTGGATTCATACTGATAAGCAGCCATTGCAGAAAATGCCAAACCTAAAAAAATCGCAACAAAAAATATTTTTTTCATAAATTTCACCTTTCTGTGTAAAGATAAAAAACACGGCATTACTTTCAACACCACACTTTATCTTTATAATTGAATTTCTATAAATATAGCACGACATCCCATTTTTTTCAAGTATCAATCCCGGAGGGGGGCTTTTTTTGGCGGGTGGTGCTCCGGATGCGGTAAAGGCACTCGGTGAAACCGCCTTCCTGCTCAAACTCGGCAGTAAGACGGGTGCTCTGACGATTCTAAAGAAAAGTCTCCTGGTTGATCAGGCAGATCATTACATTGTGCCATAAGCTGACGCAGTTCGTCAAGGGTCTGCGGAATGGGGCTTTCCCTTAATTCGCAGTTTGAAAAAGGATCTCACAGGGTGTATATTACTTATTCTTCCCCGGAGTCATCCACAAAGGCCTGAGGATCGATTGTGCCGGCGGAAAAGCTGTTTTCCGGATATCTTTGTATGCCGAAAAAGGCAAAAGCAAACTCGCTGCCGGAAATCAATAAATCAGCAAGGCGATTCAACAAAAGGAATAAATTATGCTCAACGTAAATAAAGCGATCATCTCTTTCCGGGAGATCCCGGACATTTCGGCAGCCGCCCATAAAAGCCGCCTGCTGCTCAGACACTCTTACCGGGAATCTCTGCAAGGCGGCAATCTTGATCCCGGTTTGACTGCTGAAGGCTGGGATTACGCCGTGGAATGCGGCAAACTTTTACAGGGGATGAAAGATGTGTGCTTCGGAGCCTCCCCCCGCAAACGGACGTTTCAAACGGTCGAAGCTCTCGCAAAGGGCGGAAAATTGTGCGACAGTGATATTTCTATCACCCCCTACCCCCAACTCCACGATACGGCCTTGTTTTCTCCCCCTGAAATGTTGGGTGTTTCTGTTGAAGAAAAAACTCTCCCTCAATTGCTCAAGACATATTTCAGCGAGGGCAGTGCTCCCACAATGATCAAAAGAAAGGACTTTGCGGAAAATCTTGTTGATTTTCTGATCGGGAGTGAATTTGAAAAAAAGAATGTGATCATCGCAACCCACGATATCATTCTGATTGCATTGCTGAGCCATTTTTATGTCTATCCCTTTCACGAAGGAGACTGGTGCGGATACATTCAAGGGGCTTTGCTGTATTCAGATGCCCGGGGGCAATGGACAATATGTTACGTCGTCCCGGATAAAGAAAAGCGTAAAGAGTGTACTTTGTTTGTCTAAATTCAAAGACAAACGACAGCAAAACACTTGACAATATGAAAAAATGGTGCTATCTTAACACAACGGTGCTGCGTTTTTCGAGATAATGTTCACTTCATTACTTAAAGAAAGGAAAACTGTTGATGCAAGAGATACTTAAAAATCAAAAGACAGCGAGGCATTCTTTTTCACCTGCCTGCAGGCAGGTGAAGCTGTACAGCTTCACCCTGATTGAACTTCTGGTCGTTATCGCTATTATCGCCATTCTGGCGGCTATGCTGCTGCCCGCTTTGCAGCAGGCCCGGGAGCGGGCCAAAAGTACCACCTGCATCAATCAGCTGAAAACCCTCGGCCTTGCCTGTAACAGCTACTCCGACGACAGCAGGGGTTTTATTGTCCCCCCCAGCACTGTTCACGGGAAAAACTACAATTTATTAGGCCTTACAGGGCTGCAGCTTTTCGGCCAGGACAATACCCGGAAAAGCGGCTTTCACAACCTGCTCAGTGCATTGGACTATATGCCTAAATTTTATGCTGGCGGTGTAGTTAATATGAAATCTTTTAGAAATTCCTATGTCTGTCCCTCACAATCCCCGGCAGTGAGACAGCTCGACGTACAATACGGACAATTCGGCTACGGCGTGGCTTCTTCAGTTGTTTACAAAGATGCTCAAGCCTCTACACCGACCTTTTTCTGGCATCGGCAGCACGATGTGAAACAGCCCTCAAAGAAATACCATATTACCGACACCTGGTATAGAAAAGCCGGTGCCGGAAAAGGTTTTTACTTGAATTACGTCTATGCAGCCTCCGGAGATGGCTACAGTGCTCCCTATGACTGGCATAACAACAACTGCGCCGTTCTTTATACTGACGCCCACGCAGGTCTTGTCCGCCGCCGGGGGGCCAACAGCAATCCGCTGGTTTACTCCGGTTTGACTTGGCTTCCCCGCAGTGAAACCAACTACACAGCGAACTGATATTTTTTTACATACTTAAAGATAAGGAACAATAATGAAAAAGTTTTTGTCTCTGCTGTTGATCGTACTCTGGGGCACTGTTCTCAGTGCCCGCCAGATGACCGTCATCGGTGTCCCCGGAAAATTGAAACTTGACGCTTACCCCCTCAAGGTCAACAAATTCACTATTTCCGCCAAAGAAAAATTGACCAACATTGCAACTTTGCGTATCTGTGAATCCATTGATAACTCAAAGTTCCTCTATTTTCCTGCTCATCCCAAGGCTTATGCTGCCAAGGAATTTTTTTCCTCCCCGGCGGTCTGCCAATCTGTCCGCAGTTTTCTTGAACGGGGCGGCATTATCCTTTTCGGGACAGCAGATTGGAGTTCCCTTGCCGGACGTCCTGCTGCTATGACAAAGTTCTTTGCCAACATCAAGGTAAAACTTCCCACTGCCAAAAACTATGTGGACACCGCTCCCAAAGGCAAAGGTGAAACTTCAGTCAACAGCACCTTTACAGCTTCTTACAGCAAAAGTTTTTTCAACAGCCCCAAAAAAGCTGAAACTTTTGCCTCTATCAGACATTTCGGCAACATCAGTGCCACAACCTTCTCCCCCCTGACCCAAACCGCCGACGGCAGAATCACCTCTATTATTCAGGAAAAG
Organism: Victivallaceae bacterium; assembly: GCA_045605205.1. Taxonomy (GTDB): domain Bacteria; phylum Verrucomicrobiota; class Lentisphaeria; order Victivallales; family Victivallaceae; genus UBA1784. Next base: position 1,910 of record JAZUPO010000085.1, on the reverse strand, counting down.
GTCAACGGCAAGGGAACTGTCATCTTTACCTATGCCTACAACATCATCCGTAAAAGCGAGTCCGCTTTTATAGAAAACATCCTGAATCACCTCTACGGCAATATACGCAAAGTTTCCCGCCGGGAACAGCTGCGGCGGCAAACAGCCGCTGCCCCTGCTGCTCAGGCTGCAGTCTGCGATCTTTCAAAGCCTGTTTCAGGAAAAATGATCCTCAGCAAAACCGGAGCCGCCCCCAAAAATCCCACCAGTTTCAAGATTTCCGGCAATAAGGACAAACTGATCGTAGAAGTTTTCTGCACCCAGAAATCCCCTCTCGCCGCCAAGGTCGTCAAACGGGATGACAATGTGTGGAACGACGACTGTGTAGAAGTTGTCATTGCCAACAACCTGAAACGGGATGCCCGGATCTATCACTTCATCGTCAACAGCAACAATGCTCTTTATGATGCTCAGAACTCCAACCCGGCCTGGAACTGCAAAAACTTCCAAAGCAGTGCCGTCAAAAAGGCCAACGGATTTCAAGTCAGAATGGAAATTCCCGTCAAAGAGTTTGCTCTCGACAAATTTTTCCGCATCAATGTGGGCAGAGAACAGATTTCTGACAAAGAGATCACCAGCTGGAACAAGGCCCCCAACGGATTCCCCAACATCGACGGAATGAAAATTGCTTCCTTTATCCCCGGAGCAACAATTGCTGTCAACGCCCCCAAGAGCAATACCGGTACCCTCAAAATCGTGCAGGAACCCATTTTTACCCGTATTTATACAGATTCCGAACCGGGCAAAAACTCAAAAGAGCTGAAAAATATCAAGATCACCCTGCCCCGTAACGATCTTGAAATGGCTCAGATCGTCTTTTACAACACTTCTGAAGAAAATTATCTTTTCCGCATTGAACCTGAACTGAAAAGTGAAACAGGGGATATTTTTTCCTTTACCGAACTTTTTAACTGGCGTGCTCCCACGGGTGAGGTGTTTGCTGAAATTGAAACTCCCCTCAACCACGCAAATCTGATTTCCGTTCCCGGCGGCGAAAATAAAGTCCTGCTGCTCAACGCCAAAACGATGCGCAAGCCCGGAACTTACAAATGGAGCTTTGAGATCGTCCCTGTCAACGTAAAAATGGCAAGCCGCAAGATCAATGTCACAGCCGAAGTACTCCCTCTGACTTTGGATCAAAAGCAGCTGCCTCCCAGTTACGGTTTCGGCCCTTACGGTTTCAGCTGGTTCAGTGTGAACAACAGAAAACACGCCTCCTTGAAAAAGCTTCAATCCTTCCATATGTCCCACGTTATGGCAAATGATCCCCACACAGCCATTATCGTCGGGAAAGGCTCGCTTACCATTTCAGATGATCTCAAAAAATACATCTCTGATGAGAAGTTTCTCGCCGCCAATGTAGGATCCTGGCATTACGGCTACGGTGTCGTTGAACGGTTCAAAACCAAGATGAAAGCGGCAAAAATCAACAAGCCTTTTACCGATCCTGAAATGCTGAAACTGTTTGAAAAGTGGTGTGCAAACTGGGCCAAAGCCCTGAAAGCCAACAAAATTGACTTCAAACGCTTTACCGTTCCTTTGCAGGACGAGCCCCGCACGGCCGCTCTGCCGGATTTGATCGCAGCGGCCAAGATTATGAAAAAATACGGTTTCCGCCTGAGTTCCACTCTTGCCACCTGGACAACCATTGAAGATATCCGCCAATTTGCCCCTTATCTTCATCTGGTATTCCCCTGGGAACCGCTGGTGACCAGCCGTTCTATGGCTCCGGAAGCAAAAAAGATTTTCAAGAAACACTGTCCTGAAGTTATGCCTTATCTGTGCAGTATTTCCGGAGACTTCTCACCGTTGCAGAGCTACTTCCGGTTCCGCGGTATCCGCACCTATATGCTTGGCGGCAGCGGCATTGC
>JAZUPO010000084.1:0-2923 GCA_045605205.1 Victivallaceae bacterium | reverse complement strand
GCATTTATGCCTTTGCCAATGACAGTGCCGCTCCCCTGACCCGTGCTCACCGTGGCAAAGCGGCTTTTGTGAAAGACGCTCTGACTGTTGACAGTACGGGCGGCACCAACAAGGTCGTTGCCGGAATCGTGGTCGATGTTGTTGACGGCGATGTTTACATTGACATCACTCCCGCAGCTCTTGCCGCTGCAAATGCACTTTCCAAATAACTTTAACGAAAGGAAAATTTTATGGATCTGACAGCTGAAAATATGAGCAAACTTTTTGTCACTTTCAACGCCTATCTCCAGCGCGGACTGGGGAACAGCTGGCAGGAGTGGAAGAAATTCTGCACCGAAATCAACTCCGGAAGTGCCATCGAAAAGTATCCCATGACCATCCTCAAAGGTGCCATGCGCGAATGGGTCGGCTCCCGTGTGATCAATGACGTCGACGGCAAGACCCTTGATGTGACCAACCGTGACTTTGAACACACCGAAGGTGTCAGCCGCAACGATATCGAAGATGACAATATCGGGTTTTACTCCACGCTTTTTACCGAAATGGGTATTTCCGCAGGCAATCTCTGGGCAGAACTTGCCGTTGAGGCCCTCACCGGGAACGGCAAATGGGCGGACGATTCCCCCTTCTTCAGTGCCGGGCGCAAGATCGGCAAGGCAAAGATCGATAATGTGGTAAGCGGAGCCTTGACGGTTGCAACTTACGAAACCGCAAGGGCCAAGATGATGGCATTCCGCAAGGCCGACGGTACTGCATTGGGCCTTGTTCCTGATGTGCTGATGGTGGGGCCCTCTCTTGAGGGGACCGCCCGCCGGATCCTCAAGGCTGAAATGGTTGCTGAAGAGGGCGTCCCCGTCAGCAATATCCACAAGGATGAGTGCGAAGTTCTCCTCAACCCCTATCTTGTGGGAGACAATGCAAACAAGTGGTTCCTGATGAATACCAAAAGAGGTATCAAGCCCGTGGTGATCCAGAAACGCAAAGTGGGTACACTCCAGCCTTGGGACCGTGACAGCGACCCGTGCGTCAAAGACAGCAACCGCAACGAATACGGACTCCATTATCGTGGTGCAGCCGCCCTTGTAGCTCCCCAGCTGATTATCGGCGGTAACTTGTGATGTACGCTTCTGTCAAAGATCTTCAGCTCCGTCTGGGACCGGTGTATGCCGATCTTTATGCTGAATGCTTTGAAGCTGAAACGCCTGACAACACGGTTCCGGAGTCAGATCTGGCCGCTGCCGCTGCCGAAATCGACGGCACATTGGGGGTTCGTTACACACTCCCTGTTACAGCACCGCATTCGGCAGCACTGCTGAAAAACTGGTGCATCACTCTGGCAGAGGAACTCGCCTGGGCAAGGAGCGGCAAAGAGGAAACTCCCGCCAATGTGAAAGACCGTGTCGCCCAGGTCCGCAAAGCTCTGCTGCGTGTGGCAGAAGGCTCAATGCTGCTCCCCGGAGCTGTGCAGGCAGCTTCAGGAGGCGGCTCTGTGGTGACTGTCGAAGGAAACGATGTGGTTTTCGGCAGGGAAAAGATGAAAGGTTATTGAAAAATGCCTAAAAGCCGCCTCTTTGACGTAGCTTCAGAAACTGCAGCTGCTCTTGAAAAACTGGAGTGTTTCAAAAACATCACTGTCGCCCCCGTTTCAGCGGGGGCTCAGCTTTTTGATACCCTTGAAAGTATGACAAGGTTTCCCTGCGCCCTTATCGCCATTGCCGGAGCTGATTACGATGAAGAAGGCCTTGAACGGAATCTCCGGCTCCTTATCGTAGTCGCCGACCGCTACCGGCGCAGCAGCGCCGACAAGGCTTCAGGCATCTGGGAACTGTTGGAAAAAGTTCAGGATCTGGCTCTTGAAAAAGGGCTTATCCCCTGCGGGATCCCAATGACGCCGGTCAACTTCGATCCCCTTGATTCAGGGGATGAAAACATAACCGCCTTTGCCTTCACCCTTGAAGGGGCAGAGGCATAACTTGAAAGGAATTTTTTATGGGAATGAAAACAAAAGGTGTTGCCACCTTGAACCCGGGAGCCCCCGATCAGAGTTGGGGCAAATGCCGCAATCTTGAGATCACCGATGAAGCTGAGAAGGAAACGATCACCAACGGCGACGGTGATACGGTGGGAATCATTTACTCCGATGTCCGCAAAAAGGTAACCGGTGAATTTATCCCACTTGCAGATAGCGGAGACAGCCCTCTTGAAGAAGTGGATATTGTGGGTCACTCCCTTGCAATCACACTCCACGGCACGGCGAATACCATCAATGTGATCGTGGATACGGCAACAAAATCTTATGAAGCAGGGAAGGCGTCAAAATTCAAGTTTGACGGGTATGTTTATCCCTCGCTGGAGAGTGATCCCGCAGACGGAGAAGGAACAGAATAATGGCGTCCAACAGTAAACTTGAAAAAGCCGCCCTTGCCGCAGATTTGGCACGGGATGAAGCCGCAGCAGGTGTTGAGTTTGCTGAAGATTACCGCATTTTTGAAGGGGTCAAACTCTATTATCCCACAGTGGCGCATCGTTGGGTGCTGATGAAACTTGGGGGCGAGGCCTTCAAAAAACTTGACAACTTTGATAAGGCTGCCATTATGGCTTATGTGTTGAGTCACCCGATGCCGGAAAATCTGGGGCGTCTTGCAGCAGAACTCCGGCAGGGGACAGCCCTTGATGCTGCACTCCGCTGGATCGGCAAAGAAAATGTTCCCCCTGAAATCGTGGGCGTCGTCAGAGATTTGATGACTCATCCCTATGCTTCAGGTGAAAGCACCGACCCTACGAGCCCGGCTTCATTGAATTCTACTGGTGGAGCCGGATCATCCACGGCCTTGCCGTAAATTATCATTGGAGCGAAAAAGAGATCCTGGGCTTACGCTGGGATCGTGCTATAGCTTATCTCGACGAAATCGCTATCGATGCC
>JAZUPO010000083.1:0-17560 GCA_045605205.1 Victivallaceae bacterium | reverse complement strand
TCCCTGAAAAACTTGATTGTTCTTTGTATCTGAAAATTATTCCCTCTGCCCGGATCGAAAGATTTGACGATAAATTTTTTGTCAGTGTTTCTTCGTACAGTCACTTATTGTTGACACCGGCGTTTTATCAGCGTTTTTCTGATTATGACTATATGCTTATCTATCAGCTTGATGCCTGGGTTTTTCGCGACGAACTTGATAAATGGTGTGCCAAAGGGTATGAGTATATCGGAGCACCCTTTCTTTTGAAGAACGGACGTTATGAAAAAATCATTGTCGGCAACGGCGGATTTTCTCTGAGGCGGATCGATGCGATGCTGAGAGTCCTTCAACATCCCCAAGCGAAAATGTTTCCGGCTGAGCTGTTGTTGGATTTTATCCGTTGCTATGCCGGTTGCGGGCGTTATCTCAGGATTCTGGTGCCTCTGCTGAAGCTGGCAGGGCTTCTGCCAAACAGCCGGGGAGCATATCTTGAAAAAATCCGGTATGAAAAAGACAACAGTGAAGATATGGTATTCCATTTTTTGAGCCGACAATATACCAAAGACGGTTTGACGATGCCGGATATAAAAGAAGCAGCACTGTTTTCCATTGACAAGGAGCCTGTTTGTGATGTTGCAGAATTGCCCTTTGGCTGTCACGCCTGGATGAAGGGCAGAGCTTCTTTCTGGAAAAAATATATCCCCGCCCTTACTGAAAATTTGCCGGAAAATGTCTGAGTTGGCAGAACTTGTAAATTAAAAGCGTACAAAAGGTGATAAAATTAAAACGGTAAGATATTATTTTCGCAATCCTGCTTCAGGATACAGTATCCACCGGGCACTGGAACCTGTGGCCGGGGAAACTGAGCGATTCCGGAGTGTTGAACGCCTTGACCTTCCTTACGCCGGAACAAATCCCCGGGCGGTGCTGAAAAATATGTGGTATACGCTGCGTTCTTTGTGCAAGGATCGTATCAATCATATTACCGGAGAAGTGCACTATCTGGCCTATTTGCTGCCTTACGGACAAACTGTTGTGACTGTACACGATTTAGGCGGCCTTTTTGCCTATTCCGGAATGAATTTGAAATATTACCGCTGGCGTTGTGTCGATTCTCTGCTTCGGGCTCGTTATGTTGTTGCTATTTCTGAGGTGACACGCAAGGTGATCTTGCAGCACAGCAAACTCCCGACTGAACGGCTGCGGGTGATCTATGATCCCCTGCCGCCCGGATTTGATTTTACTCCAAAGGATTTCTGCCGGGAAAAGCCTGTCATATTGCAAGTCGGAGCTGCACACTGGAAAAATCCGGCCCGGATCGCTGAGGCATTGAATGGACTTGATGTTCAGTTCCGTATCGTCGGTATGCCGAATGCGGATTGCATTAAAATTCTTGAACGCAATAAAACGGATTACAAGATCCTCACAGGTTTGGACGATGCATCTTTGATAAAAGAGTATGAAAATGCTGATATCGTCACTTTTGCATCCTCATCAGAAGGTTTTGGAATGCCGCTTATTGAGGCTCAGGCAGTAGGCCGTCCGGTGGTTGCTTCCAATATCGAGCCTCAAATGGAGGTCGGAGGGGCAGGGGGAGCTCTTTATGTTGATCCCGGGGATATTGCTGCGTTACGCAAGAATATCTTGCAATTGATCGAATCACCTGCCTTGCGTGAAGATATTGTCGGGATTGGATTGAAAAATGTCCGACGTTTTGCTCCGGAGCTCATTGCTGCCCAATATGCAGAAGTTTATGATGAAATAGGATAAAGATTTTACCTTATTTTGAAAGAACTTGTGTCCTCTTTTGGGGGGATGTTATCCTGAAAAAATCTTATTTCTCTGTTGCTTGGCGGACTTCGGCAATTTTTGCTTTGTAACCTGACATCAGGGCTCCTGTGTCATTGATACAGGCAATGTATTGGATCTTGCGGGTGTTGAGGTATTTGTCAAGATCGGCTTCGGCGTAGGCTCCCAGCAATATTCCTGCGGCTCTGGTTTTGCTGCAGATCGTGTCGAGGGCTTCAGTTACTTCAGGATTATCCCATTCCCCCGGATGCCCCATTGAACAGCTCAAATCATAGGGGCCGATGAGAATACTGTTGATGCCGGGAACAGCAAGGATCCTGTCAAGATTGCGTACGGCTTCAATATGTTCGATTTGCAATATGACCAGCGGATCTGTATGGGAGCGTTTCCAATATTCATCCAGGGGCATTGTTCCGTAGCAAGTTCCCCGGCGCATACCGCAGCCCCGGTTGCCCTGCAATGGATAACGGCAGGCTTCAACGGCGTATTGAGCATCCTTTTCATTCATAATCATAGGCACAATGATCCCCGCCGGAGCCAGGTCGATGACCTTTTTTATTTCTGTATGGTTGCAGGCGGGCACCCGGAAAAAAGGTGCACAACCGGTTCCTTTGAGGGCCATAATGTGCAGCATCGCCGTCTGCCGGTCAAGAATACCGTGTTCCCCGTCGATCCAGCAGAAATCAAATCCGGCTTCGGCGGCTATTTCTGTCACTGCCGGGTCGGTGAAGGTGATGCAGCAGCCGATGCAAATTTTTCCTTTTTCAATGGAATCCAAAAAAACTTCAAGATTATTGTAACGCATAAAAGCTCCTTTTTTGTTCCGGAAATAATTTACTGTCAGAAGGTGCATTTTTCAAGGTACTTTTCCATAAAAACAATGTTTTTCAGAAACTCACTGGACAATAATTTGACAGAAATGGTGCTTTTACCTTGAGAAACACTCTCGTCAGCTTGAATTTTCTGTTGTCCGGTATTATGTTATGAAATGGAAAATTCAAGTTACAACTTCAAAGCCATCGGAGTGATTCGGGGAGGCGGGGAATTTCCTCAACAGGCTCCCCGGCAGGGCGTCTATGCCCGGAATGAGGGGTATATCGAACTTTTCCCGCATTGCAACTACCAACAGGCTTTGGAAGATCTTGGGGGCTTTGAACGTATCTGGCTTCTTTTTGTCTTTGACCGCAATGTTAATTGGAAGCCCAAAGTCCTGCCGCCTTATGGAATCGACCGCAAAGTGGGGACTTTTGCCAGCCGTTCCCCCTATCGCCCCAACCCCATCGGGCTTTCTGCCGTTGAACTGGTGAAAATCGAAGGTCTGAAAGTGTACATCAGGAACTTCGATCTTCTTGAAGGAACTCCGGTTTTGGATATAAAACCCTATATCCCGGAAGTTGATTCTTTTCCCGGTTCAAAAGCAGGCTGGCGGGATCTGGTGCCGCCTGTCCCTGAGTTGAGCATTATGCCTGAAGCTGCCATTCAATTGCTTCATCTCCGCTCTTGCGGCGGCCCTGACCTTGAGGATGTTGCACGAATACAGCTTACCTTGCAAAGTGGCAATCCTGAGCGGCAGCGTATAACCGGAGTGCCGGGAGAAAAACAGATTCTTGCCTACCGGACTTGGCGTATCGCTTTTATCAGGCAGGAAAATGTTGTCAAGGTAATGGAGATTTTTTCAGGGTATACCCCGGATAAATTGGCAGATCCGGCTGATCCCTATCTGGATAAAGCAATTCACAGGAGCTTTTTGAAGATATGATGAATAAAGATTTGAAAGGGATGCTGCTGGCAGGCACAGCTTCAATGTTATGGAGTTCTGCTTTTGTTACTGCCGGTTTCCTTCTCGGGGGAGGGGCGAGAAAAATTGATCCTCTGACCTTGACCGTTCTGCGTTACCTGATTGGCGGCGTTATTATACTTTTTGTCGGCTGGATGACAAAAACACCCCTTGGTTTTAATTCAAAACGGCAGTTTTTTCTTGTTCTGGGAACAGCTTTGCAGCTTTATCTGCTGACCAGTCTTTTTTCTTTTATGGGGCAGCAGAGTGTGACTGCCACCTCGGGGGCTTTGATCGTTGATGCCGGACCGGTGATTCTGGTGGCTCTCTGGAATCTGGCGATGCTGAAATGTTCCAAAATGGAGTTTTTTTCAGTCACCGTAGCGGCTGTCGGAGCTTTAATGGTGCTGAATATATTGACCGCTTCCGGATTTACATATGACGGAGGACGATTGATCGGACAGCTTTTCTGCCTGGGAGCTGCTATCATCTGGATCACCGGTTCTCACTGTACCAAAGCCCTTATGGAATCAGGCGGCGACTCCATTGTAATGACCGGCTGGTGTGAATTGGTCGCCGGACTTATGGGGGCTGTTGTTATGATCCCTGCTGCTCCGATGTTGATATTTCCCGCTGCCGCGGATGCCTGGATCTGTGTGGCTGTTATGGCGATTTTTCCCTCAGCCCTGGCTTATATCGCCTGGGGCGTAGCGTTAAAACAGTGTGAAATGTGGAAACTGCTTTTAACTCAGAATCTTACCCCTGTTTTTACGATGATCGGATCTTTTATGCTTCTGGGAGAAAAGCTGACTTTGTTCAATGTCTTGGGGATGATTCTGGTTTTTGGCGGACTTTTTGCTGTTGTCTGTGCCGGACACAGAAAAAAACAAACGTTCCCGGCTGAACAATTTTCAGTATCAACCGGCAAGTTTGAAGATCAGGAAGCTGACAAACAGTACAACAAAAGGAATGACTGTCCAGAAGCGGATGCTCAGTAAACAGCTTTTCTTTTTATCCTCAGTAAGCATTTGGGGCTCTTGCAGCCGTTTTCTTGCAAAAGGTGCCGCAGGAGTATTCCGAACAGCTTTCCGACTGGCGGCCGAACCCTCAGAGCAAGCACAAGTTTGAGGAGTTCGAGCTCTGGATCAACTCCGGGAACGACCATTATTTCGACTGTGAAAAACAAACGCTTGCCCTGCTGGATTACTTCCGGCAAGAGCTGCTCCCCCTGATGCTTGCAGCACCGGCAAAAATCGTGCGGAAATAAAAAAGCTCCCCTCAAAAACGAAGGGGAGCTGCCGACGGCAGCTTTTGAAAAAGAAGGGGGTGCCCCCAAAAGTACCCGAAGCCCGGCGCCGCCGGGGGAGGCAGCTCAAACGCTGCCGACGGCAACTTTTGGGGGAAAGTCAGGCGTGACTGCGGATGTAATCCAGAGTCGCTTTGACCATCAATTCAGAACGGGTGCGGCCGACTTTTTTGGCAAAGGCGGTGATTTCGTCGATCTTGTCGGCGGTGCTGGTGACGTTGATCCGGGCGGGTGCTCCGGGGATGTAGATTGTCACCGGAGCGATAAAGGTGACAGGGTCTTCACACTTTTTCGCCAGTACTGTCAGCTGTTCAATGCCGGAAGGCTCCGGCAGAGTGTCGCCGTTTTCGACGACACTTTCCGCATAGCTGTCAAGACAATCTGCGGCATTTTTCATCAAATCTTCCAGATTTTCCCCGTCAGTCATACAACCATCGAGATCCGGAAATTCACACCACATCCCTTCCGGATCAGCGTGAACGAACATAAAATAAGTTTTTTTATTCATAATCATCTCCTGGTTTTGGAGGGGCATTGCCCCTCCCTATGTGCATTGAATTTTACTCTATACCCGCTTCCTTTTTGATTTTTCTCACGAGCCCCGGACTGATTTCCTTGCTTCCGTGATCCGGAACTGTCAGGGGATTTTCTTTATCCGGATGTCGCCATATCCGGTGACTCCCCTTTCCATTTCGTTCAAAGTACCAACCGACTGCCTTCATCAATTCCGTCAATTCTCTGTATTTCATAATCCTCCCTTCAATGCTATAATATACATCTTTTTTTACATCTTTTCAAGTCAAGATGTAAAAAAATGTGTAAAAAACATACAAAAAACAAGAAATTTTCAATAAAAAAGCTCCCCCGACCGTCAGAGCCGGGGGAGCGTGATCACGAAGGGGGTGCCCCCAAAAGTACCCGAAGCCCGGCGCAGCCGGGGGAGGCAGCTCAAACGCTGCCGACGGCAACTTTTGGGGGAGTTAGAACATTGCCGCTTTGGGGACAAAACGTTTGATAAAGTCAAAGGTTCCTTTGTTGCCTGTTCGTTCGGCATAGAGGATGCAGTCAAGGTCATACTCTGACTGGAGCCCCAGCCAGACTTGAGCGGATGTGCCGAAAAAGAGACTCAAGCGGATCGCCGTATCGGCGGTGATCGCCCTTTTGCCGTGGATGATCTCATTGATGCGGCGGGGCGGCACGCCGATGGCTTTCGCCAGTCCGTTCTGGGTCAGGTTGAGGGGCTTCATAAAGTCCTCAAGCAGCACTTCTCCCGGATGCACGGGAGGGATAAAGGTTTCTTTTTCGTTGGTATTCATAAATTTTTGCCCTCCTGTTTTTCCCTTTTTAATATAACGCATTGCGTTATGCTTGGCAAGCAAATTTCAACATTTTTTCAGGAAAAAGGTGTTTTTTTTCAATTTTTTCAAAATTTCCGTCAAAAAGAGGGGGCTTCCTGTGCGCGCGGGCGTGCGCCCTCAAAGTTTGACGGAACTTTTCGAACTTTACACCTTGAGAGCCTTGCCGGGGAGTACCGGTATGTCCGTACTCCGGAGCTCAAAGGATACGGGGAATTGCAAGAAGAACCACTCCCGCTCCCCACAAACTGAAAACGGGGAGCGGGATATTCCGGCGGTTCAAAGTCCTTTCAGATACTCAAAAGCGTTCTGGGGCTGAACTTTCCGGGTAAAGGGCCGGTCATAGAGAACACTACCGTCTTTTACAGCTTTGATGCGGCCGCCCGGAATATGGAGGGGATCGAAAAGAACGGTGTAATCAACACCGTTATACTTGAAAACAGTCCCCTCGTATCCCTTTTCCCGAATCAGCCTGGTATCGATCATTCGGGTGAAATCTTTTTTCATCCCTACCTGGATAATATGTAAGAAGGTGTTGTCTTTCCGGGCTTCGGGAGCTGTAACACTCATCCGCCATGCACCCCAGAGAGGCGCATCATTTCCCTTTTTACGGGCAGTCCGGATATTTTTCTCCAAATGGGGGCCGAGAGGATAGTTTTTGCCGTCAGCCCAAAATTCTTTTCCCTTGCCTCCGATTTTTGTCAGAAGAGCCTTTTCCGGCAGCAGAGTGCGGCAGATCAAACGCCCGTCACGTTGGACAGTTTCAAAAGAATTGCCGCGGATGACCGGTTCTTCCTGAGTGTGCAGCAACCAGCTTTTTTTCTGGTCTGCCCTGACGGATTTGACTGTGTCATAGATGACAAACAGATCCGGATGGATAAAGAGAAATTGACGGACGACCTGCTTTGCCTTCTCCGGATTGTAACAGGCTGTGGAATCTCCTGCGATATAGGTGAAATCCCGGTTCGTTTCAAAAGATCTGACAACTCCGCCTGTTGTTTTGTTCATCCCCTCGTGATTGCCGATGTACTTTGAGTCCAGACGCCAACCCCGGAATTTTTCTCCTTCATTGCGGATGAGGATCACATTGTGGGCGACGCTTTGCTCCTTGTAATTGTTGATATGAGCGTAAAAGAGTTTCCGCCCATCAGGAGTAAAGTCAAATGACCGGGTCCCGGAATCAAGTGCAAGAAAGCCCCCTTTGTAAATGACGAAATTGTTTTCATCGTATTCTTTGTGGCTGGGGCTTTTGGCTCCGCAGGTAAAGAGGGCGTGGGTGTCTTTGCCTGTCCACCCGCTGTGCATATAGATCTGACCGAGATTCTCAAAGAAATATCCCTTGGGCAAAGCGGCGTACAAAGCATCGTTCCGCTTGTATTTCTCCACTTCAAAACGGCAGAAAAAGGGATAAAAGGGGGACACAGACAGCAGATAATCGTACTGAGTCCAAGATCCCTTCTTCCAGACACGGGTGGCCATAATGCCGTCGGAAAGATCGCATACTGCCCCCCGGTAAAAATTACGGAACAACGAGTGGTAGACCGTTCGGACATCAACTGTATTGCAGATGTGCCACGCTGAGCCTGAACCGAAATCATAGAGTTGCTGATCTGTTCCGGGGAAAATGGCGTACACCAGCCAGAAGGGGAAAAGTCCCATTTGAGGGAAATCTTCTGAAATATTTTTTCCGGTCAGAACCTTCCAGGAGAGGAAAAACCAGAACTCCACATTATTATAGGTTCCGTAACAATAGGCCGGGGTGCTGTTGACACTTCCGCCGTCATCTCCTGCCATATTGTTCCGGTTTTCCAGCATAGCCAGATGTCCTTTCAGACCGTCAGAGAGCTGTTTTTCTGCAAAGGCATCATCGTAACCTTCTCCCCGGAAAGCGATTCCCGCATACCAGGGCATCATACAATGGGCTGAATAAAAACCGCTTCCAGGACCGTTTTTACCTTCCCCTATGGGGCACATCATAGTGATAAATGCCTTATCGGTCAGTTTGCGGCTGTGGGAAATGAGCTCTTTCCCGATACGGTCACGATCTTCGGGAGTCATTACATCGTAGAGCCAGTCCCAGGCCATAACGCATAAAACCCGGCTGAAGCCGTACCAGCTCACTGCCCGCTTCAACTTGAAACGCTGATTATACCAGGGAGTCAGTTTTTTCAGCAGATCGATCCCGATGTCGGCCCATTTTTTCTCACCGGTTATCCGGTAGAGTACGGCCGCATTGCCTGCGGTCTTTCCCCACTCGCTCAGGGGATGGTAACGCCTGCCTGACGGTTCAACGGGCCCCAGTCCATTATCGGAAGCATAATATTTCATTAGGGTCGTGTAAGATCTCTCTGTTGAAGATTTCATTCTTTCCATAGTGGATTTCAATTCTTCTGACGCTGCTTTTTTCTTCATATCCGCCAGAATTGCCTCTGAATAAAAGAGACGGGGATGCTTTTCTGGAATGGCTTTGCGTATCTGCTGCAAATACTTTTGATGCATCTCTGATTTTTTTGCAACATTTTTTGGGGCTTGAATGATCGGCTCGCCGGAGATCTCCTGCCGGGTTGCTTTCCGGAAAAGAGGCTTGGAAAAAAGAGATACACCGCCTGAAGTTTCCTTATCTGAACGGGCGGTACACTGAATATAAATGAACTCAGCATTTTCCGGAATGGCAAACACACAGCTGAATGTCCGGAACTTTGCCATAGAATTGCTCTTTACGGGGAAGGTCTTTCCCGGATAGACAAATTTTCCGTCCGCCAGTTTGATTTGGATCCAAATCACTGCGTGGCTTATTTTGTCCCCTTTCATATCGATGCTGACTTTGTAAAATCCGGGGGCGGGCTTTATGAACTTCTGTCCGACACCGTTATCTTTGAAAGAGCCTCTGTTTCTCGTGATCAAAAGTTTCAAAACACCGGCTTCTTTTTTTTCCATACCCTTTGTCACCATAATCCGCCACAGTTTCATCTGATCCGTTTCCCAGGAGGGATTCCGGAACAGATTTCCCTGCGAATATCCTGAAAGGACAACTCCTGTCAGCAACAGTGCTGTGAATATGTTTTTCAAAAAACGCATATGATTCCTCATCTTTATTTACCGTATGGCCGGGAAAAATACCCTTTGCCGGTTATGCTTCCCGGTCGATCTTTTTCCGGTTTGCCCGGTCGCAGAACAATTTTTTCTCCCCGTACTCAAATATGGTTTCCAGCCAGACATAACCGGTTTCCAGCACCCGGTCAAATCCTCCGTTTTCCCTTGCGGGAAATTCAAAGGTGATCGCCGGAGCACCGCAGCACAGCTGTATTGCCGTATTGAGGTTGACTGACGGAGAAGCACTGCTTGCGGCCTCTTCGTTAAAAGGATATCCCAAAACCGTCAAAGCCCGGTTGCAGCTTGTGGCCAACTCCTTCCCCACAGCAATATTGGCGGGACCGGCATAAATCTGGGGGGAGCACGCAGTCGCTTGAGGCATATTGGGTTGTGAATGGAAATTAAGGAGCAGATCCACGCACTTTTCCTCTGCACTGCGCAAAAGCGCTTTTGCTTCTTCCGTCCGGATGTTCCCCGGTGAACAGTCGTGCTGGATATTGTAGCCCTGACTGTTGGGATAACCGCCGGGATATCCCACCTGATCCAGCGGCAGTGGGAAATACTCCTTCATCTTGGGCCAAAGGATAGTTGTACCGTCTTTCCACCAGCCGCCGCCAGCTCTGCGGCACTCTTCAAAGTCCGCATCGATCCGGTGATCCGGGGAAATGGCCCGTCCGTCCATATTGACACAGGGAAAGAGTACCAAGCGGTACTTCAAGGCCCCTTCCAGGACTTTCGGGCGGGGCTTCCCCCGCAGATCGACGCCGGTTTCCAAAAGGGAGATCAGGTTTTCCAGCAGGATGACTCCTTCCACCTCGCAACCGTGGATGCCGCCCAGCATCATAATCGTCTGGGGTTCTCCCTCCTGACGTCCGAAGCAGGCGGGATTTCTGCTGCCCAGAGCAGAGCTCCAGTTGGTCGCACTGCCGCTTCCGGTATAATCTCCGTAGACCAGGCGAAAAACGGGGAAGCCTGCGGGCGTTACTGCTTCCTGAGTACATTTGCCTTTGACTGCACTGCGGCAGACGCGTTCAATTTCATCGGGACGCACCAGCCACCAATCAGGGCGGGGGCCGACACCTTTAAGTTCGTAGCGTTTCATTTCCATCACCAAGCCATTCCTGCTGACAAGTCGATTCCATATTTCAGGGCCCCCACGCTGACTCCTGCACGGTTTTTCCGCTTTGTGTCCATCATAGGACAGGTCATTCTGCCGGTATGCCCATCCACAAACACGATATTGGCAAAGGAGGTCCCCGGCGGGTCAGGGACTCCGGCTCCGGTAATGATCCGCGGATCTCCTGGGGAACCATGCCGGAACCCGCAGAATTTGCTGTAATTGAACGCGTGTGAATTATGACGGATATTATCTGCAAATATCAAAACCGCAGAGGGAGCATATACGGCAGAAAGTTTCCTTCTGTAATAATCAGAGGAAGAAAAGCCGGTCGTTCCCAAATAGGCATTGTGACCATAATGGGTAAATTTGTACCCGGTCGCAGCATCTGAGGAAAATCCGATGTTTTCTCCGGGACAAACCGTCATTCCGGCAGTTTTGTTATTGCCGAAATAAGTAAGACCATATCCTCCAGATTCTTTCTTGCCTTTTGTGGTGACTCCGGAAAGAGTTTCAAACCAGAAAACGTCAGTATGCACACCGGGCACGAGCCAGTCATTGTTGGCGGCAGTATATGCGGAACCGGCCATCCCTATCTGGCGCAAATTGGATGTACACTGGGTCTCCTTCGCTTTGTTCCGGGCATTGGACAATGCCGGAAGCAGCATAGCAGCCAAAATCGCGATAATCGCTATTACAACAAGAAGTTCAATAAGGGTAAAGTATACTTTACCCTGCCCTTGGGCAGGGGACTTCTGTTTACAGCTGAAATTTGATCTTTTCAGCAGATGCCCGATCAGCGTAAACGAAATACAGTCAGAACGGGAACGACCGACCGGAAAAACACGGTATCTCACGGGAACTCCTTTCTGCAAAATATTTGCAAATTTGAACTTACAATCCTTCCTTATGATTCGCTCATAACTCCGGCTCTGGCTTCTGTCAGAACAGAATCCGGCACTTCTCCCTGTGCCAATTTGACCAAGTCGGCACTAAGACACTTCCAACGCTCCTCAAATTCGATGGAGTTGTTGGCCCGGTGGGGAGTGACCAGGATATTTTCCCGGTTGCGCAACAGAGAATCTTCCGGCAGAGGTTCTGTTTCAAACACATCCAGAGCCAGAAAAATCGGCTTCTCAAGTGCGGCTGCGGTCATTGCCGCTTCATCCACCATCTGTCCCCGTGCGATATTCACAAACAGAGCATCTTTCTGCATCAGAGCAAACTGTTCCGCTCCTACCATATGGTAAGTGGCAGGAGTATTGCCTCCGGCCAGAATAATCACTTCGGACTCAGCAAAAGCGGTATTGAGGGAGACTTTTTTCACACCGTCACGGGCCGCTTCTTCAGGAGTGAGATGGTTGCTGACCACGGAAATGTTTTCAGTGAAAGTACGGAAAAGACCGGCAATGGCTTTACCGATGCGGCCGTATCCGACAACGGCCACTTTACGGTCTTTCAGGATCCTTGTCCGGGGATACTTGAAGCGGGGCCACTCGCCTGCACACATATCATGATGGTAGTTGGCGATCCTTAAAAATGAACAAAGGACGAGGCCCAGAGTATATTCTGCCATAGGCCGCTCTCTTGAGGCTCCGGTGTGGAGAACGGAAATTCCTTTGCGGATGGCGTAAATATCTGCGATATTCTGCCTTGTGCCGCCGTAAGCGGATGCGATGATCTCCAGATTTTCCGCCTTGTCTATGACCCGTTCCGACACCAGCATATCGGCGGTGTAGGGTACGATCAGGGCTTCAAAAGTGCCTGCCAGAGCGTAAAGTTCCTCTTCAGTACACTTGGGCAGCTCTGTAATTTCGTAAAAAGCGGAAATCTCTTTTTTTGCCCCGGCATCGGCAATAGGACACAGTGAAAGAAGTTTTTTCATTTTTTATCTCCCCATCCATCCGCCGTCTACCAGATAGACGGCTCCGTTGACATAACAGGCGGCTTCGGATGCCAGAAAGACGGCCACCCCTTTGAAATCTTCCGGCGTTCCCCAGCGTCCGGCCGGGATACGGTCGAGAATAGCCTGACTGCGTACAGGATCATCCCGCAAAGCCTGTGTGTTGTCGGTGGCAATATATCCGGGAGCAATACCGTTGACATTGACACCGTATTTTGCCCATTCGTTGGAAAGAGCCATAACCAGTTCTCCGACACCGGCTTTACTGGCCGCATAACCGGGAACATTGATGCCGCCCTGGAATGTCAGAAGCGAACAGGTGAAAATGATTTTTCCGGATCTGCGTTCGATCATCTCTTTCCCGAATTCACGGGCCAGCACAAATTGGGCGGAAAGGTTTGTTTCGATGATTTTGTCCCAGTATTCATCGGGATGTTCTGCCGCAGGTTTCCGCAGAATGCTTCCGGCATTGTTGAAAAGAATGTCGATTGCGGGATGTTCTGCTTTTACTTTGGCAATAAAGGCATAGAGAGCCTCACGGTCTGAAAAATCGCAGGCGTAGGGATAAAATTTTCGTCCCAGAGCAGTTACAGCTTTTTCTGTTTCTCCGCCGGGCTCCAGTGAAGCACTGACTCCGATAATGTCGGCACCCGCTTCAGCCAGTCCGATAGCGATCCCCTTGCCGATGCCCCGTCGGCATCCTGTTACCAGGGCGATTTTTCCATCCAGTTTGAATTGATCCAGAATCATTCGTTCACCTCATTGCATTGTACCAGAACCTTCATGGCGTCCGGAGTTTGTGTCAGAAATTCAAATGCCGCCTGCAACTCCTCAAGGGAGAACACCCGGCTGATAAGTGCTTCAAGGGGCAGAGTACCGCAAGCGGCCAACTCAATGGCTTTTTCATAGTCCTGCACTTCGTAAACTCTTGTTCCGATCATACGCAGTTCCTTCCAGAAAAATTTATGCAGATCGACCGGAACCGGCTTGGCATAGATCGCTATCACCACGATTGTTCCGCGAGGACGGGCCAGTTCGGTCATAATCCGTGCGCCCGGTTCGGAACCTGAAACTTCAAAGACCACATCAGCACCGCTGCCGCCGCTTGCACTCCGGATAATTGCCACCGGATCCTCTTTGAGAGGATTGATGGTGTTGAACCCCAGTTGACGGGCCAGTTCCAATCTGTTTTCATTGATTTCGCATACGGTCACATCTCCTCCCGCTGCTTTGGCACAGAGAGCGATCAGCAGTCCGATGGGACCGCCGCCGTTGACCACGGTCACATCTCCTGCCTTGAGCCCGGAACAGCGGACATCGTGGCAGGCAACAGCCAGAGGTTCCACCAGTGCGGCGATTTTTAAAGGCAGAGCTTCCGGGAGTTTGTGGACCAACCGTGCCGGAACAGTCCAGTATTCGGCAAAGCCGCCGTCGGTTTCGATTCCCAGAAAGCGGAGTTTTTCGCAGATGTGGGTAAAACCTGCCTGGCATGTACCGCAGCTGCCGCAGTTATCCAGCGGCCGGACAGTTACCTTTTGACCGATTTTGAAATCCCCGGCATTTTTTCCGACAGCGGTAACGGTTCCGCTGGCCTCATGCCCTACGGTGCGGGGCGTTTTCACTCTGGCATCCATATGTCCTTTGAAAATGTGGAGATCAGTACCGCAGATACCGCAATAGGCAATCTTTATCCTGACTTCATTTTCTCCAGGCTCCGGCAGAGGGACTTCCCGGTATTCAACAGAACCGGCTTTGATGTATTGAGACGCTTTCATCAGAAATATCCTCCATTTTCGACAACTTCAGTAGGTTTCATTCCGGAATCCACCATCTTCCGGATATCTTCTTCCTTTTTCAATATTCCTTCCGCTTTGAGAAGGACTGTATAGGCTTCGGCGGCAGGGATGCAGATCACGCCGTCGATGTCTCCGAATATCCAGTCCCCGGGATTGACGGTCACTTCGCCGATACGAACCGGTTTCTGGTAATAATACATTCTGAAACGGCCCAGCATACCCACATTGGTACGGTAGATATGGAAGACGGGGAAGTCCAGGTTCAAGATGGCTTCAGTATCACGGATACCGTTGATAAAGGCTCCCCGGCATCCGGCCCGGAGGGCTGCCTTGGTCATAACTTCGCCCCATTGAGCCGTCACAGTATCACCGGTACAGTCGAATATGACTACGCTGTCAGCGGGCAGATTTTCCAGCATTTCCGCCCGCATTTCAAACTCACCGTCGGTGGTGATATCAGGTGCACCTTTGATGGTGAAAGCCTGTCCGCAGAGCTTCATATGTTCCCGGAGCGGCAGATAGCTTGAAGGGAGTGCCGCGTTGATATGGTAGTCAAAACGCATAACATCGTTTACTGCTCCTGAATAGAGCTTCAGATAGCGTTCCCGCATCTCCTGTATGGAGATGGGATATAGATTGGTAGTTGACATATTTTTTCCTTAACTATATATTTTCAGTTAAAATTTTCTGCCGCCTTTTTGAGTGCGCAATGCATTTCCAGAAAGTCGCTCTCTTTAAAATCCCGTACAGGACAGCTCAAGCCGATCACGGCCGTGAATTTTCCCGAACGGTCAAATACCGGAACCGAGACCCGGTGAAGGACATCGACTTCAAAAGGAGCAACGACCAAACGTTCCTCTCTGCACTTTTGCAAAAAACGTTCCAGTTCGTTCCGTGATTTCCAAAGATTGATACCGAACTCCGCAAAAGGGAATTTTTCTTCCAGCCGGAGAAGGATATCTGCGTCCTGAATAAATGTCAGCCCCAGAAGGCCTGCTGCACTGGCATAAGGGGGGATGGGTTCATTGTTCAACCGCTGGATCACCCCCGGATGATCGAAACTGATTCGGTGTGTCTGTTCCATCCCGTCAGCACCGGGAACTGCAAAAATCGCCGTAGCCTGAGGCCAGGAGCGATTGAGTTTCAGCAGTACAGCTTCCGCTTTCCGGAAAAAATCGGTCTGAAAACGGTTGGCCGACAAGCGGGTGATCTCGCTTCCCACATAGAGCCGTCCGTTGATTTTTTCCAGAAATCCGCCTGCGACCAGGGTGCGGACCAGATTGAAACAGGTAACGGTCTTGAGATTTGCCGCAGCTGCCAGTTCACTCATCCTCATACCGCCGGGAGCAGATGAAACTATTTTTATCAAAGCCATTGCTTTGACGACAGAACCGACCATATCATTGTTGGCCATTCTATAAAATCTCCTTTTTTTGAAGTTCTGCCGCTTCTGCCAATGCCAGAAGCGGTGAACCGAAAGCGTGATGATCGTTCAGGATCCATCCCCGGTTCTGGTAGTCTGCCGCGGTTCCGTTATATCCGGGACAGCAGCAGGGACCGCAGCAATTCTGAACAGATCCATCCAGACAGATATAACCTGACAAGCCCTGTATACCTTTTGTGAACGCCGCCAGATGTTCAGGAGTCCGGAAAAATCCGGTACGGATGCCTTTACCGAGAGCATAAAGGATCAATCCGGTTCCGGAAGACTCCGGAAAAGTTCCGAAGTCATCCATACTCTGATGCCACATTCCCTCCTCATCCTGACTGGCCAGACACCCATCCATAACGTCGGTATAGGCCCGGCAAATCAGGGGATAGTCAGGATGCTCTTCCGGCAGATCTGCCACTAAATCAGCCAGCGCGTGAAGGCCCCAGCCTACGCCCCGGCTCCAATAGCCGGGCGTGATCTCAGGACGTCTGGCATCCACAGCCTGATGATAGAGTTTCCGCACCGGATCAAAAAGCAGTTTATGGTGGTAACGCATTTGAGCTGCCGCTTCATCGATATAATCCTGACGGTTGCATTTCAGTCCCATCCACAGCAGAAAAGGACAGACGCCGAATACCGTGTCGATCCAGCGGAACCCCCATTGTTCCCGGTCGTGCCATTTTCTCTGGCAGAAAATACCGTTTTCATACCGGGGCTGAAGCTGAAGCAAATCATCGCATGCCGCAGTCAATTTTTCTTCTGCTTCTGCGGGAAGTCTGCCATTGAGACAGGCCCATGCCGCAGCATTGCCGCCCCAGCGGTAGTCATATTGCCCATAGTGGCCCACAACTGTCGGGACTTCACCCTTCCAGAAAGGGGACAGCTTCTCAAGGACATTATTGTAAAGAGCATCATCCCCGGTGACTTCTGCCAGCCGGAGTGCCCCGTAACAGGTCAATATGGTCGTGTACGCCGGGGAGAAATTCAAAAGTTCATAGCGTTTCCACACCCGGTACGCTATATCAGAGTGATTCATCTTTCACCTCCGTCAAATTGTTTCATAACCTCTTCCAAAGGGGGGATCAGTCCGGTATGGTGTTCGATTTGAGCGGCCTGTTGCAAAGCCAGAAGCACCGGAGCAAAGGCATTCCTTTCATTTTTCAGCCAGCGTGTCAGGGCGAAATCCACCGCTGTACCTCTGCCGCCGGGGCAGATGCTGCCGGTGGAGCCGTTAAAAACAGAACCATCAAAAGCCAGATACCGGTTCAATCCGGCAAGCCCCTTCAGGTAGGAGTTCAAAAATTTTTCCCGGTCTATGGTTCCCCGTTTGAAAGCTCTGCCAAGAGCGTATAAGATCCACGCAGTTCCTGAACTTTCCGGATAGGAGCCCCAGTCGTCTAAAACTTGATGCCACATACCGTCGGAGTCCTGATACGGCAGAATTTTTTCAAGCATCTCTCCCCGGAGAGCCAGCAGAACACTTTTTTCCGGATGTTCATCCGGGAGTTCGAAAACCAGTTCCGATATGGCAAAGAGCGCGTAACCTTCGCCCCGTCCCCAGCAGCCGGGGAATATCCCGGTTTCCGGCAGGTAAAGCTCCTGACTCAAGGGGGATTTGTTGGTCATATCCCACATACGGCTGTTGGCCTGTCCCGGCAGAAATCCGGGATGCCAAAGACCGGAGATGCGGTCATACAGTTTTCCGGCATATCCCTTTATCTGACTTGCCGCTTCGTCAAAAAAGCGGAATTCTCCGGTACTCCGGCCAGTCCACGCTAAAAAAGGAACTGTCATAGCCAGTATCTCTGTGGAAAGATGCCCCGGATAAACCGGATCATCAAAAAGTCCTTCAGAGTTCCGGTGTCCTTCCCTGAGCAGTTGCTCCGCAGCAGTTTTTCCGGCACTTTTCAGCTCCTCTTCTTCGGGAGAACGGGCGGCAAGCCACGCGGCTCCCGGATGAAAAGGCCAGTATAAGGTTGTTGTTTCGCTC
>JAZUPO010000082.1:0-16743 GCA_045605205.1 Victivallaceae bacterium | reverse complement strand
AATTCTTTGTAATAGGCGGCATCTCTGCCGATCTCCTGACCATGTGCGTTGATTTGCAAACTGATGCGGTCGGCTGAAAAATAGGGGCGGCGCTGGATGCGGAATCCGTACCCGATGAAATAGGCATGAGCGGGCAGACTTTTTTCGGCAGCTCCGGGGGGGATGCCCAGAAATCCGGTGACAGGCCGGGGACCGGGGCAGGGGATGGAGATCCGGTAGATGGTGACACCTTTGAAGACACCGAGTTTGGTCAGAACGCACTCATCCTTGAAAGGAACCCGGGGAAGGCGTTCTTTCTGTTTTTCCCAGAATTCATCAAAGTCGGCAGGTTCGCCGCAGTCCGTGTGATATTGGGGCTCCACACCGGCACCGGCATAAAAACCGATGATCTTCTGGTGGTAGGAGTGCTTGTAACGCATAAAAGTACCCCTGGCATTTTTCAGATGGACTTTAACGCATACGAAGCCGGGACGGTCAAGGGAGGTTTTTACGATCAGCCCCTCTGAAGCGGGGGCTTTGCCGTTGAAAGTGATACCGTCGTCTCCGAAACGGGTATATTCTAAAAAAAGTCCTTCAGGGGAGGTGTCTGAAGATTCAAATTTGAAAGAGAAGATCATCTCTTCCCCTCTTTTATAGGAAAGAGGATCATGGTTGGTCGTGCCGATGATCCTTGCATCCTGAAGCGGATATTTTACCTTGCGTTTCATGGTTGAACTTTTCCTGAATTTTAGTGATTTTAGAGGCAATTTCAAAACTCCTCAAATTTGTCAAAGCGCCCTCGCTTCGATCTGACAAAGGGAGCGTTTTTCCGCCTTCGCATAAAGCTACGGCGGGACAAGCGCCTGTTACCTTACAGGTAGCAAGTGCAAACTACCCTTTACAGCTCTTTGCGAATGGCATCGAAAGCCATTTTTTGAATGACTTTTGAAATTACCTCTTTAATGACCAGAGGAATCCTCTGCCGGGAATGCCTGTTCCGGAGTAGGGGCGTTCACTTTCTTCCCAGGTGACGATACCGGCTTTGTGCAGTTCTTCCATAACCCGGTAGATGGCAAGGGCGTGGTAATCCAGCTCCCCTTTGTTGAAGTGAGGACGGACAGCTTTGTCACAGATATGGGCGATCAGAGATTTGGGGTTCTCTTTGAGGTAGTCGATGACCACCTGGGCCAGACCGTCGGGAATAAAGCTGTTGATCTTGTGATCTCCCAGCTTTTCAAGGTGAAGTGTTCCGTCGGCAGTTACATAGCCGATAGAATTGCCGGGGAGCTCCATACCGGCTCCGGGAAGAGAGTCCATACTGGTCCCCATATAGACGCCGTCATCTTCAAAGGCATAGCAGATACGCTGATTCATATTGATGAATCCGATAAGGCCGGGCTTGTCGGCAAAAAGACAAATGGAACAGTGTTCTCCGGGGAGAGGCAATGCCGCTTCACGCAAAGCACTTACCACATCGCCGCCGTTTTTCATATAGCAGCTTTCAATGGCGTTATTTCCCACGTCGGCTGCGGAAATTTGCTTGCCGTCGGGCGTCGTCAGTTCGGGATGTTCTCTCATACCGTTTTCAGCCGGGCCGCCGCTGCGGGGACGGCAGCCTTCGGCGTAGAGTTTCAAAAGGACATCTGTATACTGGTGACGCTGATCGGCAAATACGCCGGCAGAACCCTGTGAATGGAGTGCCACAAGACCTCTGGAACTGATATGGGGCTGTGCCCGGTTGTCAAGGCCGCCTGAAGCTGTCCGGCTGTGAGCAATAGCCATATTTCCGGGAAGATCGGCAAAGTTGAACTTTTCAGCAAAAGTTCCCGTAGGACCGCAACACTTTTTGAGGTAAAGTTTGCCCTCACTGCAGGAAGCAATGCCAGTGTAAAATCCTGCCCAGTAGCCTTCTGTTTTTCTCAGGGCTTCATAAACAACGGGGGCAGCTTCTTTTTTTCCCGCATAAGCGGTCCAGACGCACATTTGAAAATACTCCTTTATTTGAAGATGACCCGTCCGAAACGGGCGGGGGCGTGGAAATCCCCGAAAGTGGGACTCCAGCAGCTGTATTCGTTGGGTTTGACAGTACGGCGGGTACGGCAGAAGTTCATCCCCCAGACATCGCCGCGGAAATCCTTGTTGACGGCGACAGCGGTCAGCGGCAGTTTGACCTCTGCACTCCAGAAATCCTTGCCTTTGAAAGTTTTGACGGTGGCGATCCCGGTGAGTTCGCCCCGCTTTTTGCCGGTGTGGGTGAGGAACCGGACAGAACCGATGGAGTTGAATACCAGCTGATAAAAGGTTTTGCTTTTGGCGGGATTGATGAAAAGATCGAGGCTGTTTTCATCCCAGACGGCTGCCTGGGGCCCTTTAGCGGAGTCTTTGAGATTTGCTGCCAGAGGTTCTTCACATCTGATACCGATGTAGAGATCGTTTCCTTTGGTAAAGAGTTTCACGTCGGCACCGTTTTTATAAACAGTACCGTCATCTTTGTCGTGCTGGATACGGCAGACAGGCAGATTTTTCCAGAGGGCTTCATCCAATTTCCCGTCGATAACAGGGACGGTGTTGAGACGGTCAATGGGGGCTGTTTTGCGGTTCTGGGCTGCCAACATAAAGCCGAATACCTTGGGATCGAAGGGGATCTTGTGTTGTTTTTCTTTGTGGGCAAAAGATTTGATATTGGTGTTTGAAGGGGAAACCGCCAGCTTTTTAATGGACTGCATCCGCTTTTTTACCAGTTTGTCAGCGGCGATCACATCCGCTTTTTCAGGAGCGGGGCGGCCCACTACTTTGAGGGCTGCCTGGTAAAGATCTACCGTATCTTTGCAGTATTCAAGATTGTTGACAGCGATTTGTATTCTGGCTTTCTGGCCCTTGTCAGTCGTTTTTGCGGCGGCTTCTTTCATAGGAGCAAGCCACTTTTCTGCAAGGCCGGTGTAAGCTGCTCTGATGATTCCGGGGAGACGTTTGACATAGCCGAGGGAAACATCTTCGTCGATCTTGCTGGTGGAAAATTTGGCTACTCTGCGTTCCACATCGGCAAAGTATTCTTTCATCACCGGAGCGGCAAGGGAACCGTAGCACTCTTTGAGAGTGTCTTCATAGAACTTTTTGCGATCCCGGGGGGGACGCCAGGCGAAACGGGCGTAGAAGTAGTTGTTGAGCCCGGAAGAACCGAAACTTGAAGTATTGTTCATCTCAATGCCGGTGACACCAGCCTTGTAAAGGTTGTCAAAAAGCATACAGATGTTTTCATAGTGATAGCAGGGAAGTTCCAGATTACCCATACCTTCGGGGGTGGAGTAAAAAAAGAGTTTGTCCAGCTGTTTGCGCCAGGCAAGAAGATTTTTCAGATGGGCTGCCCGCTGAAGGGGGTTGTAGTAACTGAGGCCTGTGTCATTTCTGACCTCCATAATTGTGACATTGGGATCGACTTTGACTTTGCTGACACCCTGAACATAGTAGCTGTAAGCGTAAAACCCGAATTTCTGATTGGGCAGGACTTTATTGACCCGTTTGGCAACTTCATTGACATAAGTGATCATTCTTGTGGTCATAATCCGCCTGCCGGAAGGAGTGAAGCCGTCATCGAGGGCCTGGCATTTGTCACATTCGCAAAGGCTGCCGCCGTCGTTGGGGGAAAGGCTCAGCATAATGGGGGTTTTCCACTGTTTGGTGAATTGGATCAGATTTTTTGCCAGTTCATCAAGAGCCTGGGGATTGGTGGTGCAGATCTGCAAGCCGTGGCCCATAGAATCGTAAGGATAACGGCGGCCGCCGACGTAGGCGAACCATTCCGGATGATCTTTGAAGTATTTTTTACCGGGCAGCTGATGAAGCCAGCTGTGGGAAGCCTGCCAGCTGTTGGCTTTGCCGCAGCGGTTGCGCCGTTTGAAAAGACTGGGTTCCCCCTCTTTTTTGCCGTTGGGGCCGCCTGAAACATAATTCATATCCCGTTTTTCCATAAGCGGGTGGTCATTGTAATCCAAGTCGGGAACAGACCAGGTTTTGCGTTTGGGCACATATTCCCCCAGAGGACCGGGCATAAACCAGCGGATGCCCAGTTGTTTTTCAAGGAAGTCGCAGACGCCGTACCAGGTGCCGGTACGGGCACCGGTGGCCCAGTGGGCGTTTTCCACCTGTCCTTGGGTGTCATTGCCCGAAATGATGATATCTTTTCCGGAAGTTTTCACAATGAATCCTTCTGGGATATCCACCTTTTCAAAGCCCACAAGAAAGGCGGGACGGGAGCCTTTTTTGGCAAGAGGTACAATGGGGAGTTTGGCTCCTGTGGCTTTGCGGATGTAAAGCTGCAGATCAGAGGCCGCCCGCTGGGGAACTCCGGTTGCAGAACTGTAACAAATCACATAATCAGATTTGCCGTTTTTGACAATGACTCTTTCAGCACCGCACAAGATGAGAACTGAAAACAAAAGAACGAGAGCAGAGATTTTTTTCATAAATGTTTGGGTCCCTGTTAAAGATTACAAATACTGTCCACCACGGGGATACCAGAGTTTGTCACCGCCAAGAGCGGTTTCAAGGTGGGCGGGCATCTGCTGGAATCTGTATGAACCCACGTGGCCGTCATAGTAGATGATATTGTGTTTGCCGAGGTGGAAGGGGCCGATTTGCTGCCCCCAGCTGCCGCCGTCACCGTAATATTTGTAACGGGCGGAAGAGAGGATCTGGCCGGCAGATGCTTCAAGGATATAAACAAGTTTGGAAGGATAACGGATCGTGGAACCGCGGACGTTATTGAGATATTTACTGTGAGCCCGTGAAAAATGCTGGTGCATCCAGTAACAGATACCGAAATATCCGGGAGCCTTGGCAGAATTTTTATAGCTGGGATGTTTCTGACAGGTAAGGAGCGTGTTTTTGTTGGTGTAATCTTTGATTTTGTCAACACCTGTGTACAAAATGATCTGTGCCCGATATCCACTGTTTGAGTCCATATTCCAGTTCTGATAATCATCACGGTAGGCCGCAGCTGCCATATTGACCTGCCGGAGATTGTTTTCACATTTGGTACTGATGGCCCGTTCCCGGGCCTGCTGCAAAGCGGGCAGAAGCATAGCCGCAAGGATACCGATGATCGCAATAACGACGAGAAGTTCGATCAGTGTGAAGCTGTACAGCTTCACCTGCCTGTCGGCAGGTGAAGTATCATATTTACATTTTTTCAGCACATTTGGGGGCTGATTGCAAAAGAAACGGGGGGCAATGACGGGGATTCCGGCTGTCGCAAAGGATCTTGAACGCAGTTTCATAAAGCAGTTTTTCCTTAGTTTTGGTATTTGAGGATTTAAGTCCGATTTTATTTTACAACGTTGATATTACAGGGGATACGCCGGTATAAGGCACTCAGTTTATATTCCCTTGAAAACAGATAGAGATAGAAAGAGTTGATTTTTATCGCTCTGTGGAATGTGATATGCCTGATGATTTGTCCCTGACCTGTTGCGTCTGGTTCGTCCGGAGGCACTTGGTTGCTGATTCCGGGGGCTCCAATCCGGATCGAGGTTTTGAGTCCGTGGGGGAGTTCGTAGTTAAAGTAAAAGGAAAGTTTGGTGCCTGCCGGGAGGGTTTCAGGAAGTTCCTCGAGAGAACGCAAGGGATCTTCCGGAGCCATTTTCCAACCGGCAATGGAGATCTTGGCCTGGCGTACAAGGGCTCTGTATTGCTGTTTTCCTTCGTCTTGAACCTTGATATCCTGAGAAGTGGAGTTCATAGCCCGTTCCAAACGGACAAAGAAAGACTCTTTTGTCCTGTAGCCGGAGAAGGTGCCTGTTTTGTTTCCTTGAGCATCAAGAACAGCAAAGGCAGGAACACCGCGGCCCATAGCGATTTTTGAGGCGGTCTTGAGATTGTAATTTTTCTGCTCCAGAGGCATAGGCTTGTACCGGGGCGTGTCCAGATAGACCAGAACCAGATGCCGGCGGGCAAACTCTTTGAATTCAGTTGAAACCAGACATTCGGCTCCGAACTTTTTGCAGGGAGGACACCAGTCGGATCCCGTTCTGAGAACAAGAACCTTTTTATTCTCTCTTTTTGCCTGCTCAAGAGCGGGTTCGAGCTTGTTGAACCACCCTGCCGGGGCACTCAGCCAGCCTTGAGTGTCTTGGGCGACAGGGGCGAAAACGGAATCCCGAGTTCCGGGGGCCGCTTCTTTGGAAACGAGAGTTTCAAGAGCAGCCATATAATTTTTGAGAGGCCGGTAACCGCCCATAGCACCGATCTTGTGCCCTTTGGAATCCAGAACGAGGGCAGAAGGCACGCCGCCGCCCCCTCTGAGGTTCTGCCAGGTCTGACGGTTGTAATTGCGCTGGGCATCGGGCATCGAAACACGTTTTGAAGGGGAGTCCAGATAAACGAATTCCAGATTCTTTCTGGCAAATTTCCGGAATCTTGAGGTCGTAAGAACATCTTTTTTCAGCTTTTTGCACCAGCCGCACCAGTCGGAGCCAGTGTGGAAAACAAAGATCTTTTTACCGCTTTTGGAAGCGGCCTCAAGAGCCGATTCCAATGTGAGGTGCCAGCTTTTGTCAGGTGCTCCAAGCCACCCTTTTGTGTCAGGAGCTGCAGAAAGAGGCAGGAATACAGTGAGAAGCAGAAAACAGAGAATTCCTTTAAATTTTTTCATAAGTTCACTTTCCATTGAATTCAAAAAATTGGATTTCTATAAAAACAGCCTTATTATCGCACCTCTATCTTAACATATCATCTTTTTTTCTTTTTTGCAACAGCAAAAATGGGATTCTTTGTGCCGCAGATAAAAAAAATCCAAAATTTTTCGAATTTTATCCTTACCCGTGTGGAAAAATCATCCGAGTGCATATAAATTATGCAAAAGTCAATAAAATTATAAAAGTTACAGGGAGGTATGATGCTTTATTGGTTGTCCGGGTTGAGCGATGTCTTTGGGCCGTTCCGTTTGTTTGAATATGTGACCTTCCGTGCGGGAGGTGCCGCTTTTACGGCTTTTATGCTCACTGTGCTGCTGGGGGCAGGGACCGCACGGGTGTTGAAGTCACTTCACGCACAGGCTGCCGACCGCTTTGAAGGTTTGATCGCTCCTGAACTTATCGACAAAGCCAAAAACAAAACACCCTGTATGGGAGGGATCCTTATTGTCGGAGCCATCGTGTTGAGTGCTCTGCTCTGGTGTGCCCCCGGCCGGATCGCTTCGGTGCTGATTTGCAGCACTCTGCTCTTTGCTGCCGTCGGATTTGCCGATGACTACCTGAAAGTTGTTTACCGCAACCGGGACGGTATGCCCGCCAAGTGGAAGTTCCTGATCACCGCTGCCATTGCAGGCGGCGCTGTGTGGCTGCTTAACAACTCTCCCGGCGTGGGAGGGATGATGAGCCAGTTTATCGTGCCTTTTGTCAAAACTCCCTTTGCTCTGGGGGCTGTGATCTGCGGCGTGATCGCTGTGTTTACTGTGCTGGGGTCCTGTCACGCGGTGAATCTGACCGACGGCAAGGACGGACTTGCTTCCGGATGTACCATTTTTTGTATGATCACCTATGCTATCTTAGCTTATCTGATGGGACACCGGGTCTTTGCCGATTACCTTAATATCCCTCATTTGCTGGGGATCCAGGAAGCCGTGATCTTTGCGGCCGCCACGGGAGGTGCCTGTCTGGGATTTCTCTGGCACAACTGTCACCCCGCAGCTATGTTTATGGGAGACACCGGCAGTCTGGCCCTGGGCGGGATCGTCGGTATGATGGCGGTGCTGACCCGGCAGGAACTGCTGCTGATACTGGTGGGCGGTATCTTTGTTATTGAAGCTCTTTCTGTCATCTTGCAGGTAGCTTCAGTGAAATTGACCGGGAAACGTATTTTTTACTGTTCCCCCTTTCATCATCACTTTGAGCATTTGGGGTGGACTGAGACCCAGATCGTTGTCAGATTTTGGATCATTGCCGGAATATTGGCCCTTTCGGCACTTGCCACTTTGAAACTGCGCTGACGGAAAAGTTTTATTATGAAAACTGTTATCGCTTCTCAATTTCATCATACGATGCGCCGCTTGAGCTCATCGTGGAGTTACATAAAGGACTCCTTTGTCAAAGAGTTTGAAACTCTTTCTGCAAGGAACGAGTTTTCAGAATCCGGGTCAGGAGAAAATATCTGGGATACAGGCAAGAAGTTTGTGCTCAAGATCGCTCTCGACAATGGCGGAGCTGTGGTCTATAAAAGTTTCAGAGAGGTGGCAAAGCCCGCAAAATTTATCCTCAGACCCTCCCCTTGCGGATTTGAGGCTCACAATTACTCGCTTCTGAAGGATCTGGGGATCCCCCTGCCGGAATTGCTGGCAGCAGGAGACATAAGAAAGTGTTTCCTCCTTAAAAATGCCTTTCTTATTACCCGCTGCGCTGAAGGATTTTACAATGGACGGCATCTGCTCAAAGGGGCAGAGTTCCATTCCCGCCGTGATCTGCTGAAGGAACTTCTGCGCCGGAATATGCCCCTTTTGGCCCGCTGTCACGACGGCGGGATCATCCACAGAGGGTTTACTCTGGCAAATCTGATGTGGAAAGAAAGAGCTGAAGCCGATCCGGACGGCAACAAACTTGAACTCCTCTGGATCGACCTGGGCAGCTGCCGCCGCCGTCCCGTATGGCTCATCAATCAACTGTGTCATCTGGATCTGGCACTCCTTTTCAAACATCCCGATCTTTCAAGAGAAGAAAAGGCCGAATTGATCGAACTCTACTGTGCCGCACGGAAAAAATTCCCCCCC
Source organism: Victivallaceae bacterium (assembly GCA_045605205.1). Taxonomy (GTDB): domain Bacteria; phylum Verrucomicrobiota; class Lentisphaeria; order Victivallales; family Victivallaceae; genus UBA1784. The sequence goes on along the minus strand of JAZUPO010000082.1, from coordinate 8,006 downwards.
AATGCGGAAAAAATCAAAAAACGGCTCTCCGTCTGAAATATCGTATCGTCAAAAATCAAACAACGGAACTTGGAAAATATGTCTGACAGCGGAAAATTCATCACCTTTGAAGGTCCCGAAGGGGCCGGAAAAAGTACCCAGCTGAAAATGTGTGCCGAACTTTTGCGTTCACGGGGATTTGAAGTCGTTACCACCCGGGAACCGGGGGGCACTCCCCTGGCTGAAGAGTTGAGGACGATCCTTAAAACCCACAAAGGTTCTGAAGTGCTCCACTCAGAAACGGAACTTTTGCTTATGGAAGCCGCCCGGAGTCAGCACGTCTATGAAGTGATCCTGCCCGCACTCGAAAGAGGTGCCGTCGTCCTGTGTGACCGTTTTTACGACTCCACCACCGCCTATCAGGGGGCTGCCCGCAGTATCGACTGTCAGCTGATCGCTCAGCTCAATCTCTTTGCCGCTGCTTACAGAAAACCTGACTTGACTTTGCTTATGGATCTGCCGGTTGAATCCGGTTTCGCCCGGGCTGGCAGACGGCAGGAAACTGCCGGTGTTTACGATCGCTTTGAAGCCGAAAATATCAATTTTCACACCCGGGTCAGAGAGGGATTCCTCGCCATTGCTCAGGCAGAACCCCAAAGAGTCCGGGTCATTAACGCTGAAGGAACCCCGCAAGAGGTGAGCGAAAGAGTCAGGAGGGCGGTGGATGAGCTCTTTGGATGATATGGCAAGACGCTTTCCTGATGTGGTCAATTCTCTGACCGCTGCCCGGGCAAAAGGCCGTCTGGCTCACTCATTTATGATCATATCGGAATCTGAGACCACCAGAAAAGAGTTCGCTCTTTTGCTATCTCAGATCGCTGCGTGTCCAAACCCTGATGAAAAGGGGAACCCTTGCCTTTCCTGTCCTGTGTGCCGCCAGCTGGAAAGGAGAACTTATCCTGATTTGCATTTGTTGGGGCCTGTGGGAAAAATGTATCAGATCCGGGTGGGAGAAATGGTCAATCCGGAACCCAATACCCTCCGTTCTTTTATGGGAGCTCTTTATTTGACCGGCAGCACCGGAGGACAGAAAGTCGGTATCATCCGTGAGGCTGACCGTATGAACAGAGAGTCCCAAAATGCTCTGCTCAAGACTCTTGAAGAACCTCCCCGGGATACCACTTTGATCCTGTGCACCGCCAATCCGGGGGCACTTCTTGCTACGACCCGTTCCCGCTGTCAGCAGCTCCGTCTGCCCGATCAGGAACAGATTTTTGATTTTGCCGGAAAAAAAGAGGTGGTCGCAGCTTTGCACGAACTTGTTTTCAACGGCGTCAATGATCCCGCCCGGGCTGAAAGTGCCGCACAGGTGCTTGTCACTGTGGCAAACTCCCTTGAAGCCGTTGCCGCAGATGAGGTGGGAGACCGTTTTGATGAAGCGATCGCCGCCGCTGAAAATGCCGGAGATACCTCTTTGCGTAAACGGCTTGAAGGCCGCCGGGATGATGAAATTTCCGGCAGCTTTATGCGTTGCCGGGCAAAGTTTCTCGGCGTTATTGAAGCTTACTGTTCGCAGGTTTTTATGTTGTCGTGCGGCATAACTCCGGCACAGCTGCCTCATCCTGAACTTCTTGAGGATTTGACCCCTCTGCCTATGACTTCACCGCAGCGGGGCACTTTTGTTCTGAAACAAGCCGAAGACCTCTGCCGCACTTTGAACTACAATGTCAGTTTGGAACTGGCCCTGCGGAGTTTTGCTCTGAAACTGGCCCTTTGAAAAAGCCCGGAGTGAAAAATGTTCAACGGGGAGTACAGGATCGTCTTTTCAAAACGCCGCCGCCGTTTGGCGTTCCGGATCAATGAATCAGGTCTTCTTGAACTTCTTGCCCCGGAGGGAACTCCCGCAAGTTTGGCTGACAAAGTGATCGCAGACCACAAGGAAGTGATCGAAAAACTTTACGCCGAATTTGCACAAAAAGCCCCTGCATACCGTTATCAATTCAAAGAGGGGGAACTTTTCCCCTTGTGGAACAAACAGCTGCAGCTGAAGTTTTCCGCTCGTTTGCTGATGATGACGGAAACAGAATTGATCGTCCCCGCAGGCCCTCCGGAGGAGGTGCAGAAAAAAGTTGAATCTCTCTACCGTAAGGCAGCCCCTCAATTACTGTGGGAAAAATGTCTTTTTTTCGGTACGGCTCACCAGCTGCTCCCCGCTTCTGTGGGAGTGACGGGGGCAACGACACGCTGGGGAAGCTGCAACAGCAGAAAACATATCAGTTTTTGCTGGAAGATCCTGCTTCTGCCTGAGGAACTGGCAGATTATATCGTCTGTCACGAACTGGCCCATTTGAAAGAACTCAACCATTCTCAGAATTTCTGGCAGCTGACTGAAAAACTCTGTCCGAATGCTCTTGAAAAAAGAGCAAGGCTCAGACAATTGCCTGAGCCCTGGAGTGAGTTGGAATAAAAATCCCTTATTCGGCGGTCTGAACCACGATTCTGCCGTAGGAACCTGTAACGCTCACCTTATTCCCTTTGAGGGTGACAGAGGGGGTTTTCTCAATGACAGTTACTTTAGCATCGGCGGCAAAGGGCAGCGTGTAATCCTTGACGCTCTTGTGGAAATCCGCAAAAACTCTCACACCTTTTTTCTGGGGGATCGTGAAAAGCACTGTGGCATCACCGATCTTTTCAGGATTGAAGTAACAGCGGTAGCCTTTCATTTCAAGGACAGTCCCTTTTTTGATGATCTTTTTTCCGGGTGCAAAATGGGAGGGGTAGGTTTTGTGCCAGGAAGGAATGATAAAGGCCAGACGGTTTTTTGCACGTTCACTGTGAGTGAGGGAGCCGTATGCGGGATCAAGTCCGAGGACATTGCCGATCTTGCGGCAGCGTTTGCCGTTTTCCACTTTGCCCAGAAATTCGATCCAGCGGTCAGGCAGGTCTGCGGGGTTGACAAATCCGCCTTTGATCGCGATTTCAAAACGGGGATTGGTGTTGCTTTTTCCCTGACGTTTGAAGGTCATATCCTGCACGCCTTCAAAGTCATAAGTACGGCTGTCGGTGACATACCTTTTGCCGTTGAAAACACGCACCTGAGCATTTTTCGAGGGAAGATTTGCAGGCAGAGTGAACTTTTTGACTTTGGGGATATATTTTTCATAAAAGTCATATTTGACTTTGCCCACACCCATTTCCATATCAGAGTCCTGCATTGTGGAAACCCCCATTGTGCACACATCCCGGGTAAAGGTGATCTTGCATTCAGCACGGCAGGAACCGTTGGGGTAAAAGTTGTAAACATAGTCCCAGACAGTGTAGAAATCATTGACCTTATCGTGGTTGAAAGAAGCAGCGGTGAGGGCTTCTAATGTACAGATACCGGTTTTTTCGATGACAGTCACATTTTTTCCTTTGAGGATCTTGTTTGGGGGAATCTCTTTGCCGTCAAGAAAATAGGTGCGGCTCAATGTTCGTGTCGCCTGAAAATTCGGCACCGTTTTGGCTGTTACATCCTGGGGAACAGCTTTTTTGCTCAGAACAGGCAGAACTTTGAACTTGTCTTTGGAAACGATCCTTGCGATCTTGTGGCCGTCAATGAAATTTTTTCCGATGTCGGCCTGGGTGTATCCGTGATCTTTTTGGGTGACTTCTGAATGAGTAAAGCCGTGATTGCCGCTGACGATGTAAACGGAACGTTTGGCAGGATCAGGATAAAGGTGCATAACTCCCACAGAATCTCCGCACCAGTGGAATCTGCCGTAATATTTGCCCCGGAGCATCAAATCCTGATCGGAAACCTTTTTGTCGATGAGAGCTGAGTAGGAGTAATTGAACTGCTTATTGCCGCCCAAGCCGCAGATCCGTACAAGATCCTGAGTGTCGTTCCAGGCACTACGCATATAAAGGGTGCTGCTCTTGGTCAGCAGTACGGTCATCGTGTCACTGCCCCACAACATCATCCCGGTCAAAAGGGCGGACAAAGCAATCATAAGTTTCATAAAACAGTGTTTCCTTGAAGTTTCGATGTTAAAAGTGTCTGAAATCTAAAATAACTCCGAAAAAACTCTATTACAAGGTGTTTTTCCTGAAAAAGATAACTTTTCTATAAAAAAAAATATACCTGATGTGGAAAAATACTTCAAACTGTGCTATCTTATAAGAACAATATATATTTTTTAACAGGAGTTTTGCAATTATGGCAACCAAATGGATATCTCACCGGGGAGAGTCTTATCACGCTCCGGAAAATACTGTGCCGGCTTTTCGCCTGTCACAGGAACGGAAAACCGACGGTATGGAATGCGACATCTACTTTACCAACGACGGTAAAGTGGTCTGCAACCACGACGGTGATACCGGGAGAGTTTCCGGGAATTTTATCAAGGCCAGCGTATCCGAAAGTTCATACGCCGGATTGCAGACTGTTGATGTGTCCAACGGAAAAGCCGGTTATGAAGGAACCCGCATCCCGCTTTTTACAGATACGCTGCCCTATTTGGGCCCCGGCCGTGAATACTATGTGGAAATCAAAAAGGGCGATTTGAATATGGCTCCCGAATTGATCCGCATCGTTGATAATTGCGGGATCCCCAAGGAACAGTTCGTGATGATCTGTTTTGACGACGCTGTGGTCAAGTTTTACAAAGAACTTGCTCCCGAACGGAAAGCTCTGCTCCTTGTGGGCGGCAATCCTGTCGCCGATGCCGAAGTCGTTATCGAAAGACTTAAAGCCTGTCACGCCGACGGTGTGGATATCCGATTCTCAGACAATATTGACGAAGAATATGTAGCCAAAGTCCGTGCCGCAGGCTTCAGTTTTGCCGTCTGGACTGTGGATACTCCTGATATGGCGAGAAAATATGTCGACCTCAAAGTCGATGCCATTACCAGCAACCGGGCTGCGTGGCTTCAGGAAATGTTCCGGTAATCCCATACTTAATTTTTAAGAAAGAGCAACTTTGATTATGGAAAAGAAATCAAATCTTTACGCTATGGATTTTATCGATGGCGATCATCTTGAGACAATGCAGCTGGAACGGATGAAAAAAATCATCGCCCACGCTTTCAAAAACGTGGAGTTCTACCGCAACCGGATGAGAAAATACAATCTCACCCCCGATTCCATCAAGACCCTTGACGATGTGGAAAAACTCCCCTTTATGGTGAAGCAGGATCTCCGGGATACCTATCCTTTCGGGTTGCTGGCTGTTCCTCAGTCTGAAGTCGTCCGTCTCCACGCTTCAAGCGGCACCACCGGAAAACCCATCGTGGTCGCCTATACCAAAGAGGACCTTAAAGTCTGGACAGAAGTTGTGCACCGGGCTATGGCCAACTGCGGTTTGAGCAATTCCGATATTGTGCAGGTCTCTTATGGATACGGACTTTTTACCGGCGGTCTGGGAGCCCATTACGGTGCTGAAGATCTGGGAGCCACTGTTGTGCCTACTTCCGGCGGCAACACCCGGCGGCAGATTATGCTGATGCGGGATTTCGGTGTCAACGCCATTTGCTGTACACCTTCTTACTTTATCCACCTGATCGATGAAGCGGCTAAAAACGGTATCGACTTGCGTGAACTGCCTATCCGTGCCGGTATTTTCGGTGCTGAACCCTGGACCGCAGGTATGCGCAAGTATGTGGAAGAAAATGCCGGTATCGAAGCCTTTGATATTTACGGCCTTTCTGAAATCATCGGCCCCGGTGTGGCAATCGAATGTCCCTGCCACAGCGGTCTGCATATTTATGAAGATCACTTCTATCCTGAAATCATTGATCCCGATACCGGCAGAGTCCTGCCCGACGGTGAATACGGAGAACTGGTGCTGACCACTTTGAGCAAATATGCTATGCCGATGATCCGTTACCGGACACGGGATTTGACCCGGATCATTCCCGGCCGCTGCGCCTGCGGCAGAACGATCCGCCGTATCGACCGGATCTCTTCACGCAGCGACGATATGTTCATTATCCGCGGTGTCAATGTCTTCCCCTCTCAAATCGAAGCAGCTCTCCTCAGTGTCAGAGGAACTACTCCCAACTATATGATCACACTGACCAACGACAAAGGTATGGACAATGTGGCCGTTGAGGTTGAACTTTCTCAGGAAAAATTCAACGAACTGGGCGAAAATCAGGAAGCATTCCGCCGTCAGGTTTCCGCTATGGTGGAATCTGTCACCGGTATCCGTATCGCCATTTCCCTCAAAGCTCCCGGAACTCTTCCCCGGAGCGAGGGCAAAGCAAAACGGGTCATCGACAACCGTATCCGTGACTGAAAAAACTCTTGAAACAAATTTTTCAGGGGACTGCTTTCCGGCGAAAGCCGTCCCCTTTTTCATTGGCTCTATTCCCGATACAAGGTCAGTAAAAGAGCTTTGGGACGGGAGAAAAGACCGACGGCTGCAATGAAACTTGCAGCTGTAACGAACTGCCGGATGCTGAAATCTTACGCCCCGACTTGTCACGGCGCAGTGTAAGGTCGACGGGAAAACTTTTTCAGATGATAAATGACTTGAAAAAACAGAATATGTGTGTTATTGTATACAAAGAGTTGAAATTCTTTCAGTTTTAAATGGTAAAAACTGAAGAATCAGGAAATTCTTAAACAACAAGGAGAAAATAAAGATGCATATGTTAGCGAATATGCTGGGAAGCAATGCCCTGGCTCTTCAGGAAAAAGTGATCAACTCAGAGGGACCCTGTTATGTCCGGCTGATCGGACGTAAGTCAGGATTGATCGACTGGTTGTTGACTTTGTTGGGAATCAATACCCGGACGATGCTTGAAATTTATGAAGACCGGATCGAATATTCCTACGGTTCTCTTTCCGGACGTGTACTGGAGGTTATTCCTCTTTCTCAGGTCAGTAATCTGGTTTGTGGATATTTCAAGCCGGTCGTATTGCTGTTTTTGGCTGTGATTTCTCTGCCGCTGGTCTTTTTTACTTTCGGGTTGTCCCTGATCCTGACAGCTTTGCTGGTGTTCTTTTATTTTTTCCAGAAATCGACTTTGATCTCTATCATTCCCGCCAGTTCATCTGCTGCTTCCGTGGCATTTAAACGTTCTCTTATCGAAAATCAGAACATTACTGAAGAAGAAGCCGCTCAGATCATTAAATTGGTTGCCGGATTGGTGGAAAAAGCCAACCAGCGTTAAAAAGAGCTTTCAACAGACAGTTGAGAAGATCATAAATATTCAACAAAGGAGAAAAAGTTATGGATCCCAAAGCAATCATTGACAATTTTGTCAACATCGTCACTAAAAAGTATTTCTGTTTCACCGGCCGTGCCGACCGCAAAGAGTTCTGGCAGTATGTACTGGTCAGTTTCATCGTAGGAGCGGTACTCGGACTGATTCCTGTGGCAGGTCCCATCATCAGTATTATCTATTTTCTGGCACTGCTGCTGCCCTCTTTGGGCGTTGGAGCAAGAAGACTTCACGATACCGGAAAAAGCGGACTGTTGCTGTTGTTGGCTCTGATCCCTGTGGTGGGAGCTCTGCTTGTGCTTATCCTTTGTATTCCCGAAGGCAGCAAAGAAAGCAATGCTTACGGCGATCCCGTTGCCTGATCTTTTTTCAATTGCATTTTTTTCTAAAATATTATGGGCGGCACTTTGTGTCACCCATAATATTTTTTTGTTCATTGCTTCAGCGCAAAAAAACTACCGGCAGAGCCGGTATGTTGCCGGACAGCTTCAGCTTTAAGTCTTTAAAAAAGTAAACTCCATGCTATGTTATGCAAGGTTCGCCAACCGCATATACACAAACAAGGAGTTTACAGCAATGAATGACAATTTATCACACACTAGTTGGAAATGCAAGTATCATATTGTATTTGCCCCAAAATATCGCAGAAAAAATATTTATGGAGTCTTAAAATCAGACATTGGCAAAATATTGCGCCAATTGTGTGACCTTAAAAAAGTAGAAATACACGAAGCCGAAGCTTGCCCAGACCATATTCATATGTTGGTCAGTATTCCTCCTAATATAAGCGTATCGCAATTTATGGGGTATTTGAAAGG
>JAZUPO010000081.1:0-11327 GCA_045605205.1 Victivallaceae bacterium | reverse complement strand
TGCCTGTATAAATTCAAAGGCACTGGCAAATCGGTTTTGGTATGCCGGATCACAGGCTTTGTTGATGATCAGATTTAATTTTTTTGCAAGGGTGTCTTGCAGCATTTCCTTGCTTATCTGTGGGAATTTGGTAATATCTTCTTCGTTGGCAAGAAGAGAGTATAATACTTTCCCGGCAGCAAATAAATCACAACTTGCTCCAAATTGTTCAAGGGGGATATCGTTCACATCCTGCGGAATAAAAAGCTCTGTTCCGGCATAACTTTTCCGGTTTGTATGGGAAATCAAACTTATGTCGCCGATTTTGATCTTATTGTCAATCAGAACAATATTTTCAGGCTTGATGTCCCGGTGGGCCAGGTCGTTGGAATGTAATTCATTTAATCCATTCAATATATCCAATGAAATATTTGCACAATCTGATGAATAAAAGAAAAAATGTTCCTGCAGACGGGCAAGGGTAATGGGGACATAGTATTCATCTGAAACACTGTACGCAGCTTCCATAGTGTAATAGAAGAAATCTTCCGTTTCTCCTATTTCATATATTTCAATAAGGTGTTCAAAATTGCTGATTTTTTCCCGATAAGCAGCAAGTCCATCTTTTTCGGTCTCAAGCTCTTTGACGGAATTTTTATGAATGAGTTTCAGTGCCACGATCTGTCCCCAGAAATCCTCAACCAGCCATACACTGCCGAATTGACCTCTGCCGCAAAACAAGAGAAAGGTGAAATCTTCAAATTGCGTTTTTATTTTTTCAATTTCTTCATCCGGACATCCCATTTGAGTATAGTTGAAATTGACCGTCTCGTAGAAGTTACCCGATAAAAATCTTTGATAAGAGGGTTTTACAGGACCAGCGCCGGATGCCATATGACTGACACCAAACATCCCCTGCGGCAATTTCGGGCGGACTTCTATTTTCAGATCAACATCCTGTTCCCTCATCTTGTCCAAAGTAAAATCTTTGAAATGAGAACATAAACGCAAGTTTCTTGCGACAATTTCAACAGATTCAGGCTTAAACATTGTCAGTTTCCACAATCAATGCTTTTAATTTTTTTTGTGCTTCATATTTATAAACATATACTGCATTGGCAGAGATGCCTAAAGTTTCAGCGACCTCTTTGCCGGACATATTTTCCAGAGTGAGCATATAAAATGCCTGATAGACCAGCGGGGAAACAGCACAGCGTAAATCTTCAAGGGCCTGATTCAATATATGATTTTTCCACTCTTCTTCCCAGCGGTCCTCTCCCTCGGCAAGGAGCTTTGCCACAGTCTGCGGAATTTCTTCAACAGAAACTTCGCCATCGTGCCGTTTACGCATCAAATCACACGCCTTATTGTGGATGACCCGTTTGAAATAATCCCGGAATCTCCCTTTACTTTTATCGTAGCGGAACGTTTTGGAAGTATTGAAAAACGAAAGCATTACCAACTGCACAAGTTCCTCTTTTTCTGTCTGATTGAGCTGCAGATCGCTGCCTTTGAGCAATATAAGCGGTTTATACATCGTGTAGAACTTTTCCCACGATATTTCATCGCCTTTTTTGACTGCGGCGAGCAGACTTCCACGGGTCGTAAATGCCATTGGTTCCTCCGGATTATACATAGAGTTTAAAATAGCACGATTCCGTAAAAAATCAAGGGCGGCAATATTTACTGGTTTTTTCTTGCTTCAGGTAATTTGATCTCATATCCCCACGGTATTGAATTTCTGCCGTCAGGAGTGATCACCCATAAAACCGGAAAGTCGGGTTCTTCGGGTATATCTCCATAACCGTCAGTAAAATAAATCAGAATTTGCGTTTGCGGGAAATGTTCCTCCACATATTGAAACACAGGAATAAAACTGGTTCCGCCGCCGCCTCGAAACGGGATATTTCTGTTGTCAAAAGGTAGATCTTGTGTATAAGTTTTCACCGACTGGATCTTTGCATCACAGCAGAGTACCGTGAGTTCATATTGCCCGAAACTGTTGAATAAAGCCGTTAATTCTGCTGCAAATAAATCCAGATAATCAGAAGTACTGCCGGAGGTGTCGATTGCCAAAACAGCCTGAAAAAAAGTGTCACGGCGGCTTTGCAGATAAAGTCCGCTCGAAATATATCGGCGGTTGGGAGGCAGCCACCGCCGCGATGAGCCGAAACAGGGGGTCAGATATTGGGCAAGCAGTTCACGCCAGTTGAGTTTTGCGGTTTGAAACTGTTCCACGATTTTCTTTATATTACCCGGCAGAGTGCCTCGCAATTTTTCGTATTGGACGGCACTTTCAATAACTTTTTCCCGGATCTTTTCTTCCGGATCATTACCGAAATCAACTGTAAAATCAGGATCGATCACCAAGTCATTCCCGGTGTTTCCGTGACTGGGTGCCCCCGGAGTTTCACCTTTTTGCAAATGGACGTCAAATGGTTCGGGCGGAGACTCCTGATAATCGGGCAGCTTTTCGTAAATACTTTCCGCATTGAGTCCCCGCCATTCCCGGGGCGGCAATAGTGCACTGCGGTAAAGGGAAAAATTCTGTTGCCGCAGCATTTCATTTACTTCCATATCGCAGGCAATATTGAAACGTTCAGTCTTACGGCTGCCGCACCTTAAAAAGTGCATATAGACCGTGTGCCATACTTCGTGTGCCAGCAGAAAACGCCGCTCTGCAACTTTCAGGGAAAAGTAAAACTCCGGATTGACAAAGATATTTTTTCCGTCAGTCGTTGCAGTAGGACAACGGCTGTCGATGACCGGAACGAGATTCTGACGGATAAGTATTCCGCCGATAAAAGGTTGATCCATCAGCAGACGGACACGGTCAAACTCCAGAGATTGCACCGTTTTCTTTTTGAGTTCCTGCTCTTGAATGTTTGGCTCTCTGAAATCCATTATCTTGCCGCCTTGGTAAATGCTGTACCGTGTTTTTTCTGCCACTCATAGAACCGGGGATGGCTGTATAACTTTTTGGCTCCGCTGCAATGTTTTCCGCCATTGATGGCATCCATCATCAGTAACGCGGCAAAATCACTGCTCAATGCGAGAGATATACGGAAAAAACCATCCAGCAATGCGGCACTTTCGGCTTCAGTTTTGCCCCGCCAAACAAAGTATGCCACGCTGGAACACAAAAGATAACGCACATCCGCCCGCTCCGGAATGATCACTTCACTCATCGGATCAAGCATCATTTCTTTGACATTGAAATTCTGTATGGTTTTCCAGAAAGAAATAAACTCGATCCCCGCCCGGTTGCCGACCAGACCGTAAACTGCATTGCGGATCAAATCCGTATCATCAGGCAGAATTTTCATAACGCTGCTGACCCGTTCCCAGCTGCGGGGTGTCGGCCAGCCCCGTTCCAGGTTTTCATCGGTTTGATTGAAAAGCATTTGCGGACGGAAACGGATAAATCCGGTAACGCCGGGATGAATTTCATTTTTTACCGCCCAGGAAAGCCAATTATCCACATCGCACTCCAATTCAACGTGCATAAAGCGGTTGGCAAGTGCACTGGACATTGTTGCGGCAACTGCCCGGTCAGTAATACGGTTTCCTGCGGCACAAATATACCAGTTGTCCGGAACTTTGTACAGATCCCCCAAACGGCGGTCAAGGATAAATTCATAAGCTGCCACCTGTAAAGAACGGTCGGCGGCGGTCAATTCGTCAAATAATATGATGCCTTTGCTTTTTGGATCACGGGGCCATTCCGCAGAAACTCGCCACTCCACGCCCTTATCGGTCGGCACAGGCAAGCCCCGGATATCCACAGGCTCACGCTGGGCAAGGCGGACATCAATAAACCCCACACCATACTCTTGAGCAAGGTTGCGGACAACAGCGGATTTTCCCACCCCCGGAGCACCCCAGAGCATCAGAGGCGGCAGTTTGTCAGCAGAACTTTCTCCTGTCCACAGTGCATCGAGAAAACGGTGCAAAAGTGCTTCTAATTTGTTTATCGACATCGTGTTGTGCATATCCATCGCCATAAATCATTTCCTTTCATATTTTACTGGCATAATGTTGAATCATATCATTACAGGAAAATCCGGCAAGATTTTTTTCATCCGGATCCAACCCCTTTTGACAGAGAAACTCAAAGCGGTTCAAACTGCCGTTCAGCAAATCGTGTACCAATGCCGGAAAGAGAACGCTATTGCCAGCTTTGTCCCGGAGTGTAAAATCCGGTGCTTGAAAGATCTTGTAAAAGATATTATCCGGGCAGTTCAAGGCAATAAAAAAAAGCATCCTCTTTTTGGCGGTCAAGTTGATCAGCTCTTCCGGAGAAATATCGCACAATTCCTCCAGAAAATCCCATTTTTCAGCCAAAAACTGCTCTTTCAAAAAGAGTTTTGCGTTTGCTTTATCCATACTTTTGTAGATCATATAGATTGCCGCATCTTCCACACCGTCAGTAAAAAGCCCTTTGAGTCTGCCTTTTCCGGGGGAATAAAAAGTGTACAGCAAACGCTGCCATTCCGCAGGCGTTGGTATATATTCCAATTTGAATTGAGCCATATCAACTTTGTAATCATAGAAAATATCAGCTACATATATTTTTTCAAAATCAAGGAAACACGCCAGATGAGGCAGTTTTGCCAGTATCGCGGTCTGACAGGTGGAAGTTGCTCTTTTTAAACGGCATTTTTCCGCAAATTGCGGCTGTGCGAAAAGCAAATCCACTAAATATAAACCGTTCAATTTGCTCCATTGACAAAATTCCGTAAACTGCGGCTGTCTGGCGAGCAGTTTTGCCCACGCCGAACCTGGCAGTTTTTCCCACGGACAGCGGTAAGAAAGTTCTGGAATATTTGCCAATAAGGATGCCCATTGATCGCCGTTCAAATGGTGAACAAGATCAAAGAAATCGGCGTTATCCGGATTTTCTTTGAATATTCTGAGCAAATCCTCTATTCCGTAATCCAAAACATTGGCGTGTTTGATCAGGTGCGGATAATCGTGTATCAGTTGATCGATACATTGACAACCACCGAATGCCTGATCTCCGACAGTTTTTACGCTGTCAGGCAAAGCAATATATCTCAAATTGCAGCAGCCGAAAAACGCCCCCAGATATATCTCTTCCAACTCTCCGGGCAATTCTATTTCCCTTAAACTTGAACAGCGGTAAAAGGTCATCTGGGGGATTTCCTTTATATTATCAGGAATATTGATACGCTGTAAATTATGGCAATTCATAAAAGCAGCCAACCCGAGATCGGTCAGAGTTTCCGGCAATGTGATTTCAAGCAGGTTTTGAGATTCAGCAAAAGCTCCGATGCCGAGTGAGGTTACTCCTTTTTCAATAATGACCCGACGGGCCTGCTTTTTTTCTTCATCGGTCGTAGAATAAAATGTTTCTTTATTGAGAACCAAAGTCCCGTTATGAAGCATAAAATCACCATTCTGTTGCAATTTTTGATTTACTTGTCCACTCTCTTATGCCGGACTTTTTAGAAAATCTTATGACGGATCATAAGATTTTTTTGTTTTGTCAGCATAAGATGGATACAGTAATCATAAATCAGGAGTTGACTATGAAAGATAAACCTTTTCCGCCGCTCTGGGCAGATGCCGTTCAAGCCGGGTTTCCATCGCCTGCGGAACACTATATTGAACGGGAACTGGATTTGAATGACTACCTTGCCGCCAACCGTGATGCGGTTTATTATGTGCGGGTAACAGGTGAATCAATGACAGGAGCAAATATTTTTCCCGGTGATATTTTATGCGTTGACCGCAGTTTGGATTTTTTTGACGGAGCGATCATCGTTGCCTCCATCGACGGAGGATTTACCGTGAAGTATCTGCACAAAAACGGCAATCGGACTTACCTTGAACCAGCCAATGCCAATTTCAAGCCGATTTATTTTACTCCGGGACAGGATGTTCGTTTCTGGGGCGTAGTAACCGGTATCGTCCGGAAAATCAACTATTCCCGCCCCCGGCAGGCAATTTCAGAACCGGAAGCAGCTGTGCAGCACATTATTTCCAGTTCCAATCCGGGAATCAGACTTAAGGGCACACGGGAAAAATACAAAGAAAAACTAAGCGGCAAATAAATGAAAATGACAGGTCTTTTGGATTGCAACAACTTTTATGTTTCCTGTGAACGGGTCTTTGATCCGTCCTTGAACAACCGTCCCGTTGCGGTGCTGTCCAATAATGACGGCAGCTGTATATCACGCTCCAACGAGTTTAAGGCGTTGAATCTGCCTAAACGCATTCCCCATTATATATTAAAGCATTATGCTGAAAGTCTGGGGATCGTTTTCCGTTCCAGCAACTATTGTTTGTATGGCGATATGTCCAACAGAGTTATGCGTATCCTGCAGGGTATGGTTCCCGAAACAGAGCAATATTCCATAGATGAATCATTTTTCCATATGGACTTTTCCGATGATTTCAACTATGAAGAATTCGGAACAGAAATCCGCAAAAAAGTTCTCCGCTGGACAGGGATCCCCTGCGGGATCGGCTTCGCCAAAACCAAAACGCTGGCAAAAATCGCCAATCATATCGGCAAAAAACAGCCATCCGGAATTTTTGTTATGCCGGAAAATCACCTGCCGCTGTTAAAAGAATTGCCATTAACCGAAGTATGGGGGATCTCGTGGCGGTTGGAAAAACAACTGAAAGCATACGGCATAAACAATGCAGGAGACCTGGCAGAGTGCGAAAGTTTTGATATAAAAAAGAAGTTCAACGTTATTATGGCACAAACGGTGTTGGAATTGCAGGGAGTTCGGGCAGTGCCTTTTGAAGAATTCAACGGGAGTGTCAAACAAATCGCCTTTTCCCGCAGTTTCAGCAAGCCGACGACCTCAGCAGAGCATATCCGGGAATCGGTATTGCATTATACCAGCATTGCCGCAAGCAAACTGCGGACTTTGAATGAAGCGGCATCATTCATCTATATTTACGCATATTATACCGCTGAATATCTTAAAGAGAGGAAATTACCCAGCGGGCATTGCGGACACGTTACAGGATTTCCCATACCGCTTACCGAACATCTCTCTATGACCAAATATATCACCCCGGCAATCAGACATATTATCGTTCCCGGCAGACGGGCGATGAAAACCGGCGTGGTGCTGTTTGAATTGACTTCGGCAGACAAAAACAATTCAGATCTTTTTGAGCAGCCTGATGAAAAAAACCTTATTCTGGCTGAAATAATGGATAAACTCAATTATAAATACGGCAGAAATACCATATTCACCGCAGGAGAAGGCCTCAAGCGCCCCTGGACAATGAAACAGGAGTATCTATCTTGCAGATTTACCACCAACTGGAATGAGATCCTTGAAATAGAATAAACTCCGCCTAAGATTTTTCAATATCGTCAGCATAAGATAACAGAAAGTGAAATTCAGGAGGTCTTTATGGGATTTTTGATCGTAATAGGTGTCGCGATATGGGGCTGGCGGGTAATCATCAAAGAGTGTACGGGCGAATAATGTCCATTTGACAAACTCCTCTATATATAGAGGGGTATTATTTTTTACGCTCTGTTCCCAATTATCAATTTCTTTTACTCTCAAGTTCTTTTATCCCTGAAATAAGGGCGGCTTTGACTTCGGAGTCGGAGAGACGACGCCATTCACCGCGTGGAAGAGCTCCCAATTCCAACTCTCCGACGGCGAGGCGGTCGAGTTCGATGGTGGGGGCCCCCAGGGCGGCGGTAAGGCGGCGGATCTCCCGTTTTTTTCCTTCGTTCAAAAACAGTTCGTAACGGCATCCACCCAGGCTTTTTATTTTGAGGACTTTAAGGATCTCACCTTCATCCTTGATGCCTTGTACCATTTTTTTCTGAGCTTCCGGGGTCAATTCTGCGGCCAGCCGTACCACATACCTTTTCACGATCTGAAATTTGGGATGTGTCAATTGAGCCACAAAATCTCCGTCATTGGAAAATAAGATAAGCCCTGAGCTTTCCTTATCCAGACGCCCGGCGGAAAAAAGGCGTACGGGAGGAGCGGGAACGATCAGATCAATGGCTTTCAAAGGAGCGTGCGGGTCGGAAGCGGTACACACATACCCCACGGGTTTATTGAGCATAACGTACCATTTTTCTGTCAGGTCGGGAATTTCGAGTGGTCTGCGATCAAAAGCAAGCCGCATACCCGGTTCGATCCTTTCTGCAGGATTCATACACACTTTGCCGTTGATGCGGACACGGCCGGATTTTATAGCGGTCACCGCAGCACGCCGGGAAAGGAATGCCGCCTGACTGATGATCTTGCCCAAAGTTTCAGCCATTGACGCTGCCCTCCACTTCTGAATAAACGATCAACGCTTTTGCCTCAGTACATCCGGGGGCTGTTTCGGCCCGGTGGGGTACATTGGCCTTGAGGTAAACGGTCCCCCCCGGGGTCAAATGCTGGACAGTGTTGTTATCATAAACATAAAAGTTGACTTCACCGGACATAAGCATAAAGAACTCCTCGGTTTCGTGAGACAGAAAATCCCGCGGCATAGCCGTATTGTAGTATTCCACGACAAACGGATCAAGGCGTCTGCCTGAAAGATTTCCGGCGAGGGCGAGATACCGCATCCCGTATTCGGCACTGTCATCCCGTTGGAGTTCCATACCTTCGGCGATAGTGCCAAAGGTGTATTCTGCGGACTTACCGGGAGTTTCAAAGAGGGTTTTCAAATCCACATTGAGAGCTTCGGCAATACGGTTCAACGCCTTCAGTGAGGGGCTGATCCGGAAATTCTCGACCTGAGAAATAAACCCTTTGCTGAAAGAACTTCGCTGAGCCAGCTGCTCAACGGTCATACGCCGTTCCTGCCGGAGACGGCGGATAGTCTGTGAAAGTTCCAGTAAGTTCATAAGATAATCAATTGAGAGCCTGAGCGGCTTCTTCGGGGGAAGCGACTTCGACGATCTTGTATCCCTGTTCTGCCAGTTGTTTTTTCTGGAATCCGAGATTTTTGTTCATCTGCTGGATAAGGATACGCTTTCCCTGAGCACGGAAGGTGTTGCACACCTTTTGCAAAGCCGCCACATCGCTCAGGGTGAAAGAGCGGCGGTAAAGCACGGCGATTTTTTCTGCACGGCCGGGAATATCGAATCCGCCTTCGATAAGGGCTCCGATCATACGTTCAAAGCCGATGGAAAAGCCGCAGGCACAGACATCGGAACCGATATACTTGCCGATCATCTTGTCATACCGGCCGCCTCCGGCGATGGAAATGCCTTTGAAACTTTCGGCACGGATCTCAAAAATGGTGCCGGTGTAATAGCCCATTCCCCGGACAAGGGTGGGATCGAACACAAATTTGGTATCTTCAGCAGCGGTCAACTCGCGGACAGTGGAAATAATAGCCTTAAGATTATCAGCTGTCCCTTCGGGAAGGACCTCATTGAGGGTTTCTGCACAAAAGGCCAAAGTATCTTCAGCCTTTTGCAGCTTGTCAAAGAAATCGTAATAGCGGTCAACAGCTTCAGCACTGTATCCGGCTTCAAGGAGTTCCTGTTTCACCCCTTCGGAACCGATCTTGTCGAACTTATCCAGGATGATGAGCACATCGCCGTGAGCTTCTTCTGCAAAGCCGCAGTAATCCATCATTGCCTTGAGCAGACGGCGGTCGTTGATCAGGACGGTACAGCCCCGGACACCGGCTCTGTCAAGAAAAGTGGTGGTGGCGTGGATCAGTTCGATTTCCGCATTGCAGCTGTTGTCACCCAAGATGTCGATATCGCACTGGGTAAACTGCCGGAACCGTCCTTTCTGGGGACGGTCGGCACGCCAGACGGGGCCGATCTGCATTGCCTTGAAAGGAAGTGTCAGCGAAGCGGCATTGTTGGCATAGTAACGTGCCAGCGGCACGGTCAGGTCATAACGCATACCGGAGTCCACCAGATCGGCTTCATTACCGGTCAGGGCACTGCCCAGTTTTTCTCCCCGTTTCAGGATCTTGAAGATAAGTTTTTCATTTTCGCCGCCCTGTTTGCTGCTGAGGTTTTCGATGTGCTCCATACAGGGTGTTTCGATGAGGGAGTATCCGTAAGAACGGTAGGTGGATTTGAGCAGATCCAGCAAGTATTCCCGGATCTCGTTTTCAGCAGGAAGAATATCCCGCATTCCTTTGACAGTCTGTTTGACGAACATATTTGTTGAATCCTGTTGAATGTGCCGGTAAAAGAGTTGTCCGGCAGTCAAATTGATAATATTTACAGAGCCAGCATTTTTTCAATGGGCTTGACAGCATTTTCCATAATCCCGGGAGCCAGAGTGATCTCGTGTTGATTGAATTTAAGAGCATCTCTCAAGTCTTCGAGGGTGATTTTTTTCATATCCGGGCAGAGGATCTCGGGAGCAAGGGGGATGAAACGTTTTTCCGGATTCTCTTTTCTGAGTCTGTGGAGCAAACCGCTTTCGGTAGCGACGATAATGGTCTTTTTGTCACAAGCCTTAACGAATTTAAGCATTCCGGCAGTACTCAAAGCGGCATCGGCTTCGGCGACACATTCAGCCTTGCATTCAGGATGAATGATAATGGCTGCATCGGGGAAAAACTCTCTGGCTCCTTTAAGCATTTCAGGAGTCACCTGGTCGTGCACAGGACAGCAGCCGTTCCAGAGGGCCATTTCGGTGCCCAGAATATTGTTGATATTGCCACCCAGATTTCTGTCTGGCAGAAAGACAATTTTTTGTCCTTCTAAAGAACGCACCACCTTTTCGGCATTGCCGCTGGTGCAGCAGATATCCACCTGAGCCTTGGTTTCGGCAGTGGTGTTGACGTATGCGACAAAGACCGCATCGGGGAATTCGCTGCGCCAGGCTTTGATTTGTTCACCGTCGGCCATACGGGCCATAGGGCAGTCAGCATCGGGATTGGGCAGCAGCACCGTTGAGTCAGGAGAAAGAAGTTTGGCAGTTTCAGCCATAAAGCGGACACCGCAAAAGACCATAAGAGGGGCTTTGGCATCACGGGCCTTGATGGAAAGCTCAAGAGAATCACCGGTAAAATCGGCAAGATCCTGAATTTCGGGCCGGACATAATTGTGAGCCAGAATCAAAGCGTTACGCTGAGCTTTGAGAGTTTTGATTTCTTCAATCAGCTCCATAAATCCTACTTTCTCCTTAATTAAAAGGCTCTGTTCCCATTACGGGTAGGTAAGAAAACTATTTTCCCCAGAAAGTTTTTACAGACCGCTTTTCATTTTTGACTTTTTGTCAAAAATTAAAAGCGTTACTGAAAAAGGTTTTCCGGCTTCGTTGAACTACGCCGTGACAAGGGGAAAAGGGAACTTCAGTTTTCGATTCTCGCAGCTAGTTACAGCTGCGAGTTATTCCGAAGCCGACGTTTCGGCCCGC
>JAZUPO010000080.1:0-6375 GCA_045605205.1 Victivallaceae bacterium | reverse complement strand
ATTCTGATGATGTGAAAGTTCAAAAATGGCCCAGCCGCCGGGGGAAAGATGTTCTCCCAGATCAGCGATCATTTTTTCCATCAGGGCAAAACCGTCATTGGGGGCTGTAAGTGCCATAACCGGCTCAAAAAAGATTTCCTGACTGCACTCTTTGTATTCGTCTTCTGAAACATAGGGCAGATTGGCTGTGACCAGATCAAAAACTCTTCCTTCAAGGTTGCTCCACAGATCGGAGTGGCGGAATTCAATTTCCAGCTTGAGTTTCTCACTGTTTCTCTGTGCTACTGCCAAAGCCTCCGGACTCAGGTCAACGGCGGTGATATGCAAGTCAGGTCTTTCGGATTTGAGTGCCAGAGGAATGGCACCTGAGCCGGTTCCCATATCCAGCACACTGCCGTTTCGGGGAGCTCTTTCAAGAGCCAAATCGACCAATTCTTCTGTTTCCGGACGGGGAATCAGCACCGCAGGGGTCACTTCAAGTTCCAAATCTCTGAAAGGGGCTGTGCCCAAGATGTACTGAGCCGGTTCACGGACAGCACGCCGCTTGAAAAATCCGACGACCCTTTCCGCTTCTGTTTGAGTTATTTCACGCTCCGGATCAAGATGGATCGCCCAAAAGGGAAGTTTCAAAGCACCGCTCAACAGATAATCACATTCGTGCTCCGGAGTGTCAAATCCGGAGCGGGCAAGCAGTTCGAGCCCCTGTTTGCGGAGTTCCGCAATATTCATCGGTCAGATGCCTCACGCATCATATCACGGAACTCTTCGGGTGAAAGCTCTTTGAGGTGCTTCCCTTTGCGGGCGAGCTTTTCATTGAATTTGATCGCTGTTTCGGTCATACGTTCGTGGGTTTCTTCAGAACCGCCCACCAGACAGAAGTTGTCACCTTTGGTCAGACGTTTGTGTCCGTCCTGATTGTCCAACCCCATACCGAGAAGCATCGCATCAGGGTCTTTTCTATTGTTGATCATAACAGCATATCCTCCTTGACCATAATATAACCCGTTTTTTTCAAAATTCCAATTTGGAAAAGCACCAAAGCGGTGATATTTTAAGAAAAGAACAAGAAAAAGCAGAAAATCGAAAGCCGGTAGAGGTATATTGTGGCTGATTACATTTTAGATAAACTTGCCGTCGGAGTGCGTAAAGCCCCGCAAGATGCAGATTCTCATTTGTCTTCTATTATTGCCGGGAAAATCAATGTGTCTCCCGAAAAATTGGATTACAGGATATTGGGCAAGAGCATAGACTCCCGCCGCAGTGAGCCGGTTTTTATCTACCGCCTTCTGGTTTCAACTTCTGAAAATGTCAACTTGCCCCCCGCAACTCCTGAACAGCTGGCCGCTCTGGAAAAGGCGGAACTGCCTTTCCCGGAAAAGTGCACGCTTAAAAATCCCATTGTCGTGGGAACCGGCCCCGCCGGGATCTTCGGAGCTCTGGCTCTGGCAATGGCCGGATGCGATCCTGTTATTATTGACCGGGGACATACGGTGGATCACCGGCAGAAGGCGTGGCAGAAATTCCTGCAGGACAGGCAGCTTGATGTGAACAATAATCTCCTGATAGGTGAGGGCGGTGCCGGAGCTTTTTCAGACGGAAAACTTTATACCGGCACCAAAGATGTGAACCGGCGTTTTATTCTGGAACAGATGATAGAGGCCGGAGCTCCTGCGGATATCGCCTATGTGAGCCGTCCACATCTGGGATCGGATAAGCTGCCGGGAATATCCATAAAACTCCGGCAAAAAATCGAATCCCTCGGGGGGCGATTCCTTTTTGGCAAAGAGGTGACTGATATCGTTGTCAGCAACGGACGTTGTACAGGAGTCCGGTGCGGCAGTGAAGTGATCTCCGGGCCAGCTGTGCTTCTGGCTCCGGGACTGGGAGGACGGGAGTTGGTAAAAAAACTTCTTTCTCAAGTTGAATTCAAACTCAAACCTTTTCAAATGGGATGCCGTATCGAACACCCTCAATCTCTGATCGACCGTTGCCAGTATCACTGTGCTGTCCGTCCGGCGGCATTGGGGGCTGCGGAATATCACCTTGTTTCCCGCCCCGGAGATGCCTGGGGAGTCAGTTCCTTTTGTATGTGCCCCGGGGGGGCCGTGGTCAATGCAACGGCTTGGGAAAATCACTCCATTTCAAACGGGATGAGCAATTACGCCCGTTCCGGAGAGTTTGCCAACAGCTGTCTTATTGCCACTTTGGGAGCGGATTATTTTTCATCTGCCGATGAAGCATACGGACTCATTGAAAGAATGGAACGCTCGCTCTTTACTGCCGGAGGCGGAGATTATACGATGATCGCTCAGGATGCCGCCGCATTTCTGGCAGGAAAAGAAGGGCTCAAGAATAAAAGAAATTCCTGTGAAGTGGGAATTCGCAGCGGCCGTATAGATCATCTGCTTATTACGGAACTGCAAAGTGCTTTGCGGGCGGCATTGAAGTTTTTTGACCGCAAGTGTCCGGGATTTATCCGGGATGGCAAATTTATCGGGGTGGAAAGCTGCGTTTCCGCTCCGGTACGTTTTGAACGTAATGAAAAGTGTGAATCCTCAGTGTCAGGACTTTATCTTTCAGGGGAAGGCGTCGGAGCCGCAGGGGGAATCCTTTCCGGAGCTGCCGACGGGATCCGCTGTGCCCTTGCAATGCTTCAAAAGCAGATCACAGTAATTTAGCCGCAATGGCCGCCAGGTCGCTGCGTTCACTGCGGGCCAGTGTAATGTGCCCGAAAAGGGATTGCCCTTTGAGTTTTTCAACGGCATAAGAAAGACCGTTGCTTGATTTGTCAAGATAGGGATTGTCGATCTGTCCCGGATCCCCGGTGAGGATCATTTTTGTGTCATTCCCGCAACGGCTGATAATGGTTTTTACCTCGTGAGGCGTGAGGTTTTGAGCCTCATCCACAATGACGAATTGTCTGGCAATACTGCGTCCTCTGATATAGGTGAGAGCTTCAAGGGTCACTTTGTGTGAGTTGAGCAGTGAATCGGGAGTCAGCCGGACAGGGCGTTTACCGTTGCTTTTTACATTTTCCTGTTCCTGATCTCCCAGCAAAAACTGCAAGTTGTCAAAAATCGGCTGCATCCAGCCTGAGAGTTTGGCATCCTTTGAACCGGGCAGAAAGCCGATATCTTTTCCCAGCGGGATGATCGGACGGGACACAAGGATCCTTTCATATTTTTCCTGCTGCAAAGTAAGCTGAAGTGCTGCCGCCAGAGCGAGTAATGTTTTACCGGTTCCGGCACCGCCCACCAGAGTGACCAGACGGATTTCCGGGTCAAGGAGCAGATCAAGAGCCATACGCTGCTCCTTGTTTTTGGGGGAAATGTTCCATACTTTGTCGGTCAGAGAATAATCCAGAAGTTGGATCTTGCCCTTGCCGTCAGCTTTGCCGATGGCGGTGCGTTGTTCGTTTTCCCGGCTTTCCAGCACGGCAAAGCAGTTGGCGGAAAGAGGAGCATTGGTTTCGATGCATTTTTCCTGAAAGGCCCGGGTGAGCGTTTCATCTGAAACGGTCAGGTGTGTCTGGCCGGTGTAGAATTTGTCAGAACTTATGTGATTACTGTCAAAGTCCATCACTTTGATCCCCAAAGCATCCGCTTTGAGCCGGACGTTGATATCTTTGGAGATCATAATGACCTGATTCGGGTGTGACAGGTGTCTTTCATAGGCAACACGCAGAATGCGGTTGTCCGGAACGGAACTTGGCATATCGCCTGTACTGAAAAGGGCATCGACAGCCTTTTCTTCGGCAGAGCCCGGCGTAAGGGATGAATTCAGCACAAAGAGTCTGCCGGTAGCAGTTTTGGAAACCCGCTGAAGCGGGATCCCCTCTTTGAGTTTCCCCGGCTGCGTTTCAGATTGCCGCAGCCGGTCAAGTTTCCGTATGACCATCCGGGCATTGCGGCCCAGTTCGTCGTTGTTCTTTTTGAATTTGTCCAATTCTTCAAGGACGGCCATAGGAATGATAACGTCGTTATCCTGAAACGATTCAATGCTTTGTCCGCTGTGAAGCAGAACATTGGTGTCAAGAACAAATGATTTTATCTTTCCCATAGCTTGTACCTCAAAGATCAGGGTTCACGGTCATAGATGGCTTTTGCCTGCCGGACAGCGGCATTGCGGGAACGGACGCCGGTGGCAGAGATGATAAGAGTCTGTTTGGAAACAAAGGGGAAGGGGACAAAACTCTCATTCATAACGATGTGCTGATTGATCAGACGGGTAGCTCCTTTGCTTTTTGCTTCTTTGGTCATCAGCCAAACGGCATTGTCGGTGGTCTGGGTGTAGGTAAAGAAGGTAAATTTACCGTCAGCCAGGTCGCCGGTGATGACGGGCAGACCGAGGAAATAGTATCCGGGGATCTGGATCAATATTTGGCAGGTGGCTTTTTCGGTGGGGGTACCGCAGGCAAGACCGTTGAAATTCTGGGTGGCTTCAATTGAAGTGCAGCCGGTAAGGATGATGCCTGCTGCGGCGGCGAGGGAAAGAATCGTTTTTTTCATTTGGAAGATCTCCTTGGATTTGTTTTGTATTCTGTTTTTTTTTGGTTGGCTTCAAGATTACGGATAATATAACACGTTTTTTTTTCACTGCAAGAACAATAGTGAAAAATTAACGGTATTTTCAGAATATCCCTGTTTTTATTTCCGCTCCTCAGAAAGGTTTGTTGTAATTGAAGTCTGCAATGACTGCTTCGCGGAAGTCCGCTTCTGTCATAAAACGGCAGACCACAGAGGCTTGGGCGGCTGCGGCACGCATAGCGTTTTCAAAACCGAAATCCTTGCCTGCTTCAGCGGCGAATTCGGGGGAATGACCGACAGGCTCAAAGTTTTCGGAAACTGCAAAATAAGCGTGGATACCGGGGACCAGCTGTGAAAAGTTGCCGAAATCAGAGGAACCGCGTCCTGCTTTTTCGGGAATCACCGTTTCAGCTCCCTGGGCTTCCATACATCTGATGTATTCGTGATTCATCGTGCGGTTGGGACGTCTGGCTTTGTACGCTTTCCGGAAAGGAGCGATCTCAGCAGTGGCTCCTGTCATCAGTTCTGCACCCTTGACGATATCTCTGAATTTCTTTTCCAGAACAGGGGCCCAGGATTCATCGGCTGTACGCAAATAGAAGCGGCAGCGGGCGTAATCCGGGATGACATTGGGAACCTGTCCGCCGTCAAGAATGACGCCGTGGATACGGGCGTGTTCCGGAATGTACTGCCGGAAGGTATTGACACCGGTGAAAAGCAGATTGACCGCATCAAGAGCATTGATGCCCTTTTCCGGATAGGCCGCAGCGTGGGCACATTTTCCGTGGAAAATAACTTCCAGACCGCAGTTGGCAGTGGAACCCATATCGGGAGTTGTCCTGGCAGAAGGATGTACCATAATAACAGCATCCACCCCGTCAAGGCAGCCTGCTTCAGACATAAGGACCTTGCCGCCGCCGCCTTCTTCGGCGGGAGTACCGAAAAGAATGACTTTACCGGGAATGTTGTTTTCTTTCATTACTTGTGCCGTGCCAAGAAACGCGGCAAGTCCTGCGACGCAAATGAGGTTGTGACCGCAGCCGTGACCGATTTCAGGGAGAGCATCGTATTCGGAGGCGATAGCAAAAACAGGACCTTCGCCGTTGCTGAATTCGCAGCGGAAGGCCGTTTCAACGCCGTAACAGGGATGAGTTACTGAAAATCCGCATTTTTCCAGAAATGCAGAAACGGTTTCAGAGGCAAAAAATTCTTTGTAAGCGGTTTCCGGATTGTTCCAAAGGGCATCTGAGACTTCTCTGAGAGCTTTTTTGCGGCTGTTGATAGCGGAGATGAGTTTGTCAAGCATCGCTTCAATGTTTCCTTATGTTGTTGAGATTGGATTGCTTCAAAAGGAATATATCACTTTTTCAGCTTCTTGTCAAGACGGAAAAAGGATTTTTTAACGGGAAAAACAGAAACCCCGATTTCAGTTTCAGAATACTTTTTTTAAAAAAAGTCAAAAATCATCTTGAATTATGAAAAACAGGTGTTATATTATGTTTGTAAGGTCGATTAACAAAGAATGCTTTTTTTGCTGATGCTCCTCTGCATCAAAAAAGTCAGATATGGAGCCCATAAGGAACAACAATGTCCGTTAAAACACAGCTTTCCGGAAAACGCCGGATATTCAATTTGCTGCGAACCGAGGGAATGATCTCGCGGGCGGCACTTTGCCCGTGAACGGAAAGGGAGTCCCCCTGAAGGATGGCTACAGCTTTGCGGGCTACGACGGTGAAAAAGCACTTTGGAAAGAGTGGACTGTGCCCGCCGAGAGAGTCATCGACACCAAATACTTCGGCAAGGATGACGGGCTCGCACACAGAGATTGCCCCATTTCCGTCCCTTATGA
>JAZUPO010000079.1:0-2934 GCA_045605205.1 Victivallaceae bacterium | reverse complement strand
AGTTGTCACCTTAACTTGTCTTCCTAAGACCGCTTGGCCTCCGACTTCCACCTCTCAAATCCCGTATCACCATTGCACCCCATATCTGCGCCGCCCCGGCCGAAAGAGTTGGGGGCTTGGGGGAAGAGAAACGCTTGCCGTGTCTCTTACCCCAACTCTCCGGAGCTGAAATAATCAAACACAGCCTTAAGTATGGTCGGATAAAATTACCAAACCCTTAAAATTTATCGTCCCCCCGTCGATATCTTCAGCAAACCGTGGTTTCCTGCGCTATCTCCCGCAAAACGTTGTTTCCGGAGATGTCTCCCGGAATCAATAAAGACGGATCTCTACGGGGGGGCAGCAGCGTTTTGCTTTTGCGTAAAAAAAACTTCCGGAATACTTCATAGTTGAAGCACATTCCGGAAGTTTTCTTTGGGGATGAAAATCATCTTCTGATAATGATGATCTGGCAAACGATGCCGGAACTTAATTTTTCACAGAATCTGCTTTGAATGATCTGGCTGTAAATAGCCTCCTCTTCTCCCCGGCTCGCTCCCAGGTATTTCAGAATCGTCTCAAGAGATTCCATATTGAGTTGGAAATCTCCGCGTTTGATTTGAGTGATTGCCGCCGGAGAAATACCCAACAGCCTTGCAAGGTCGCTTTGATTCTTTTTGCGTCTTGAAAGTAAAGTTTCGATAATTGACCAACCGTTAATGTTCATAAGAATCCTCCTTTTTTTTGTGTGTATTTAATATAGTATGTGATTAAGTTAAATTCAAGTGCATTATAAATAAAATTAATTGAATTTATTTAATTTATTGCTTAATTGATTATTGAACGGTGATCTTTTAGGCAATAAAAACCCCTTCCGGTCAGATCGGAAGGGGAAAGGTAATGACCTTCTCAGATGCAGAAAATGCTGCTCTGAGAGGGGACGGGGAATTTTATCTTGCGGAACGCTTTTTGTCTTTTTTGCTTTTTGCTTGTTTTTCAGACTTGAATTTTTCTGCTTTTTTACGTTCTTTCAATTCAATGTCCGCATTGATTTTTTCTTCCCAATTTTTTGTTCGCCGTTTCTTTTCCTGAGCGGCCGGACGTTTGGGACGGTCAACTCCCTTTTTTGCAGCCTTTTCAGGATAGGGTGAGGCCTGAGAGAGTGTTAAGGGGGCGTAGCCGATGGCGGGAGCATCGGGGGAGGCTTTGAAAGCGGCAATGGCTTGCTTGGCATCTTCGTTGTCAAGGTAAACAAAGCTTCTGTGATCTTCGCAATCGATTTTTCCTACCCGGTTTTTGCGGAGATGGGCAATGTCACGGAAAAGATTCATTACCTTGACTGCTCCGAAACCGTCAAGTTTTCCCACACTGAGAAGAAGTTTGACTTCATTGGCTGCTCCGGAAGAATTTTCCCAAAAGGCCCGGTCTTTTTTCTTTCCTGAGAAATCCCGGTACTTTCTTTCCAGCAGTTCGTCCCGGAAATGATTTTGCAATATGGCCGCAAGGAGCTCTTCCGCAGAATAGGCCTGGTCCAGAAGTTCTCTGGCAAACAGCAAATATTCTTCGTTGGCTTCTCCGCAATTGAATTTGGCAAGTTTTTCAACGTAACGGCGTTTTTTCAGTTCAATGACAGCTCTGCCGTCAGGAAGTTCCTCCTTGCGGATCTCGTTTTTAATTGTTTGCTGAATGTGGCGGATGCGGCGGATCTCACCCGGTGTCACAAAGGTGATTGCTTTGCCCTCTTTGCCCGCTCTGCCGGTACGGCCGACACGGTGGATGTAAATGTCAGGACTCTGGGGAATGGAATAATTGATGACGTGGGTCAAATCATTCACATCGATCCCCCGTGCAGCCACATCTGTTGCCACCAGCAGGGGGAAGTGCTTTCCCTTGAAACGGGTGATGACTTTGGTACGTTGGCTTTGGGCTACATCGCCGTGGAGTGCTTCAACGGGATAATGGTGCTGTTTGAGTTTTTCAACGACTTCGTCCACATCTCCTTTTGTGCGGCAGAAAACCAAAGCGTAAAGATCTTCTTCCGTATCAATAATACGCATCAAGGCATCGAATTTATCTTCGCGGCGTACCTGATAATAGATTTGATCGGTCAGTTCCGTGCTGAGCTGGGTCATTTGGGTACGGATGACTTCGTACTCATTCATAAACTGTTCGGCAATGCTCAGAACTTCCGGAGGCATTGTTGCAGAAAACATCAGCATTCTTTTATCAGGATTGGTAAAACTGAGTATTTTTTCAATGTCTTCAATGAATCCCATATCCAGCATCTCGTCAGCTTCATCGAGGACAGTATATTTCAATGCTGAAAAATCCAGTTTGCCTCTTTCGTAAAGGTCAATGATCCGCCCCGGGGTGCCGATAATGATGTCCACATTGCCCTGCCGGAGCAGTTGAAGCTGGACTTCAATATTCTGTCCGCCGTAAAAAGAAGCAATACGCAGCTTCCGGCAGCCTTTGAAAGAGTTGATCTCTTCTGCAATCTGCATTGAAAGTTCCCGTGTGGGGGCCAGGATCAGGGCTTGAGGCCTTTTGCAATGTTCTTCTGCATTTTCAATAATGGGGATGCCGAAGGCCGCTGTTTTTCCCGTTCCGGTCTGGGCCTGACCGATCAGGTCTTTGGAGCCGGAAAGAAGTTTGGGAATGGTCAACGCCTGAATGGGAGAGGGGCTCTTGAAGCCCTTTAATTCCAATGCCGAAAGCATCTCTTCCGAAAGTCCGAGTGCCCGAAAGTCCTGAATATCGTTCATATTGTTCCTTGAAACTGAAATGTAAATGTCAAACTGTTAATATACACTCTGAAAGCAGAAAAAACAATTCTTTTTCAGAAAGAATTTATGATACATCCTCCAGATTGCTTTTGATGAGACTTCCTTGTGCAAGAAAATACGTGCTGTTCCCGACAAAGAAGTCGGAGGCCAAGCGGTCTTAGGAAGACAA
>JAZUPO010000078.1:0-8014 GCA_045605205.1 Victivallaceae bacterium | reverse complement strand
CATTTTTGCCTCCATCGTTGGGCGTTTTTTCTTGGGCGGGGTGGCTTCCGTACCGCCCCCCCTTGAACTGTGTATACATTACTATAATAAGTGCATAATAGCCAGTAACTTACGCAAGAAATGTCAATAATAAATCTTGTTTATATTCAACAATTTATGACTTTTTTACTTGCTATTTTCGTCAGGTGGAGCTGCTCCGGGAACGGACCGGAAAAGGGAATAAAAATGGGGACAGCGTAGGACACACCAATCTAATTTGCAAAACATACGGAACGGATGTATCAATAAGAAAGTGGCATAATTTATATAATCAATCCAAAAGAAATGTGCGCAAAATACCGGACACTACCAGACAAAATTCAGTTTTTTTGTTTCCGGGGCTGTTTTTATGAAACCCGGAAGCCGTTTGGAAGTTCCGGCAGTTTGGGCAGCTCCGGCAACTTGGGTAACTCCGGCAGTTTTGTATCCAGACGCCGGGGCAGATTTGTCACGGGATTTTTTCTTTCACAGCTTTGGGCGTACATTTTCTCAAAGCCGGGAGAAACTTTGCTGTAAGCTGCTTTCAATGATTTAAGCTGTTCTTCAGTAACACGGTAAAAGTCATCAAGAGTTTTGTTGTGCTTTTCTGCAATCCTGCGGATGACTTCACACCAGATCATAGCTCCGATGAGCCCCCAGCCGAACGCAGCTGAAACGGTAAAAAGCCCCCCTGCCAGGGCAGAACGGCAGCTGTTCAGAAAAGCTTCGTGCGTTTCCTGTTTCAAAACAAACTTGGAAACGATAAAGCCTGCGGCTCCTGAAAGCGAAGCCCCTCCGAGGAACATTTCCGGGGGAACATACCAGGAAAAGTGTTTCCAGGCGGCAGTAAGTCCCGCCATAAGGTTTTCCGCTCCTGCGGCCAGCAGCAGGGGATTGTGTGAATAGAGCCCGGCACCGATTTCCAAAGCTCCTTCACCGAAAGTGTCGCAGAAAGAGGAAAAATCCATAGGCATCTGACCTGCAAGAGCTGCCGAAAGATCTGAACTCCCCTCCACAAGCGTCAGCCCCCCGATCAGAGTGTCCCCCAGATTGATATTCAAGTATTTTGGGGAGACTCCGAAATTCTGCAATGCTCCCCCCAGACCTTTTTGCGAAAGCAGAGGAATAGGGATCCCGGCTTTTGTGGGGAAATCGGTCAGCAGGATGTGGTCTGCGTGTTTGAGTCCTTTGCCGACGCCCTGTTCCGTCATCGTTTTTCCCACATCAAGGATCAGGTCGTGACCGCCCCGGTAGCGGTGGAATGCTCCTGCCAAGCAATCCGCCGTTGGATTTTTCGCCAGAGAGGGAAA
The DNA here is from genome assembly GCA_045605205.1 of Victivallaceae bacterium. Lineage (GTDB taxonomy): Bacteria > Verrucomicrobiota > Lentisphaeria > Victivallales > Victivallaceae > UBA1784. Next base: position 6,686 of record JAZUPO010000078.1, on the reverse strand, counting down.
CAAAGTGTCAACGGTGTTGCGGAGCGTTGCAGCAGGGACCACCCGATACAGGGAGTCATTGAGGGCAATGTAGAAGGGGGTTTCTTTCATGCGGCCGCCAGTTTTGTTCCGTGTTCATCCCAAATGGCATCCACAGCGGCACAGCAGCTTCTTTTCAGAGCCTTGAGGAATTTTTCAGTCCGCTTGGCATCGCTTCCGCTGACCATAAAGTAGATTGCCAATCCCATAACCCCAGCGGCAATGCCGATGGTAATATACAGGGCGGTAAATGAAGTTCCGACAAAAAAGGCGGTGACCGCTGCAGTGACGCCTTTGCCCCACCCCAAAATGATGCCGATCTGGGAAATGATGGCCACGATACAGACGGTGCTGCCGCCGATGCCGCCTGCCGCTTTCAAAAGTTTGATCTTGGCTTTCCGGCTGGGAGCAACGATCGCTTCGCTGAGGAGACAGGCCTTTTCGACTTCAGCCGGGATAACGCCTGTGCGTTCCTTGAAAAGGGTACGGACATTGGCAAGGATGCTTTGAGCACCTGCGTAAGAAAGTTTGCCATCGGTGCTTTTGCTCATTTCATTGCAAAAGCAGCAGTCAATGGTGTACGCAAGATCCCGCTTGAAGTTTTCCCTGTCAGCGTTCACGATGTTGGCGAAGGGGAAGGTTTTTGTGTTTTTCATAGAAAAATTCCTTTCATTTTGTTTGTTAATGAGGTAATTTCAAAAGTTTTTATTTAAAGGGGAAATTTCAAAAATGAAAAGCGATTTTGCAGTTCCTTGCGTTGCCGGCTTTTGAATTACTTTTGAAATTGACTCTGTAAAAAAAATGATCGTCTTATGGGAAGATTCCTGAAGGAAATCGAAGTCCGGTCAATTCTGGCGTGCAAAATGCGAAGCTCTTTTCTGATACGGCCGTTTTCCTGTTCCAGAAAAAGAATTTTTCCCTTGTACTCATTGGCCGACTCTCTGACCTTTTCTGCGCCGATGCACAGTACTGCTGCGACGGTACTCAAAAGCAGAACTTTGAGGACTTTTTTTTTGCAGCTTTTGATCATTTTTCTGCCCTTGGTGCAATGAGGATACGCCGAAGTTTCCTTTTTTTGTGAAAGTTCTTCTTTGGCGGGAAAAACTTCATCTTCCGGATCAGAAATCACCTTTTCTGATTCAGAAAATTCTTCCTCTTCCACTTCAATTGCCCCTTCCTCCCGGCAGGGAACGAGGAGAGCAAGAGAACGGTCATCGGTGCCCCGGGGATCGTCGTTCCATTTTCTGTTGGTGAGAAAATCCAGCAGATCCTGACGGCAGAGTTCATCCTTTTTCATGTCGTCGAACATAGCATCAAAGATTTTTCCTGGAAGCATTTCAGGGAGCTTGAACATCAGATGTTCCGGCCCGTCAGAAGTTGCTGCAATACCGCTATTGGCGACGGCGGGGAAAAGTTTGCTCTGAAATTGGCATTTCTCCTCACCGCCTGAACGCAGAAAAGAGGTTTGATTGGCAAATTCGCCTTTTTCCGGAACAAAAGCAGTCTGGCAGACTCCATCTTGCCGCAGAACGATAGCACCGTCCCCCACCTGAAAAGTTCCGATATGGCAGGAGCCCGTCACGGCAAAAGCCACAGTGAAGTCGAACTCTTTTTCAGGTTCATTGTGTTCTTCAGAAAGTTCCAGTTTAACTTGAACAAGTGTCCGGTATATGATTTGGCAGAACTTCACCCACTGTTCTTCAGAAGATTCTTCACGATCCAGAATATTGACCAGAAAGGGCTCCATAATGGCGCATTGAGTGCGGAAGGCCCGGACCGCCTTTTGCGCGCCGAAGTGAGAAAGTTTGGCACTGCCTTTGCCGTCGCAGACGATGAGTGCCGCCCGGGGATGACAGATCACATTCGAGGCATCCTGACAGGGGATCTCCCTGCGGATATGTCCTGAACCGGGGACGGAAACGGCAAAGCCCTGCCAGAGTTGTTCAGTTGAAGTATTCATAGAGGTGTTCTCCTTTCTGATTCCGGGTGGTTGATTTTCAGCAGTTGAATCCGTTGAGATCTGCCCAGGTGGACACATCGCCGAACTGGATATTGTCCTGATCGGAAACGGCACTGGCTGAAACAGCTCCCAGAGAATCGGTGAGCCAGTGGAAGAACTGTCTGAACTTCAGCCCTTGCAGCTTCATCGGCGAAGGAACGATACGGCCCAGAGTGTTCATATCCACCCCGTCCCCGATGGCGATACCGAGGTAGTTGATCTTCCCCTGTTCGGCGAGAGTACGGACTTCAGCGGCTGGCTGTTCCCACTTGTCCGTGGGCTGACCGTCAGTCATCAGCACCACCCAGGGACGGTAAGCAGAGATACCGTTGTCACGGTATTTCTGGCGGCGTTCTTTCAGATGTGCAGAGGCAAGTTTGAAAGCCTCGCCCATGGGAGTCAAGCCGTCGGCGACCAGTGCAGCAGGAGCAGGATCAACGCTGCTGACAGGCATAAAAGGCTGACGGACCTCCACTCTGCTGCCGAAGGTGATGACCTCCAGATCGACGCTCATAGAAGCGGCTTCATCGTTCATCGTCTCTTTCAAAAACTGGCGGTACCCCTGATTCAATTCCCGGATAGGTTCACCACTCATACTGCCGGAGATATCCAGCAGCAGGACCACGGGACAGCGGGGGGCGGGGTTGCTCACGTTGAGAGAGTTGTCAAAGTAGCGATCGTTCATAACATTATTCCTTTCAGAGTTGTTGTGATTTGCGAAAGAGTTGAAGTTGTCGTTCCAGTCAGCCATAGTCATATCTCCTTATTGTTTTGTTGTGATGGCGAAATTTGGTGGAGCCGGCGGGTAACGATCCCGCGTCCCGGAAAGTGCGCTTTGGCTTTAATCCCGGTCGAAACCTTTCTCGGCCCCGTACATTATATATTAAGATCGGATCTTGCCGTTTTTCCGCTTGAATTCAGAAATTTATGACAAAATTATCTTTTACAGCGGCACTCTTGCGATGATCCTCCCATGATTTTGCGGTCATGGGGTTGAGCTGGCGGCGTTGCGGGACAGTGGGAATGCGGTCCATTTCAAAGAGCAGCTGTTTAAGGTGCTCCTCCCATTGCTCGAGAGAGGTCCGCATAGCAGGATTGTTGTGCCCCTCACGGAATGTATTGATAAAATCCTCTTTGATATTCTTAGTAAGCCAGCTCCAGAGATTGTACCAGTTTCCCACGGGCAGGCGGCATCCGGCGCCCCTGCCCAGGGGACAGCGGCCCTTGAGCAGATTTTCGTCGGGATTGCCGCAAGCGGATTTGTGGGAGGGATCGTAGTAGGCATAAGGATGCAGACCGCACATCAGCAGATTGAAAAGGATAATGGCAGTTCCGAACTCCAAGTGGTGGATATTCCGCGTCTGATTGAGAGCGGCCTTGTCTTTAAGCAGTTCCGGTGCACAATGGGAGGGAAAGAAAGTTTTTGAGATGGCGACTTTTCTTCCCGGAGGGGCGATTTGGAAACTGTCGCAGTCGATGAAGCTAACTTTGCCCTGCTGATCCACCAGAAAGTTGGCAGGATTGAAGTCGTTGATATAGACGCCGTAACTGCTGAGGAGCCGCACTTTCCGCAGAAAGTCCAAGGCAACCAGCGCAAGATTTTTACGGTCCCAGTTGGGGAACTGCCGGGCCACATTGTCTGCACCGCGGAGGGCAAGGAACGATTTTCCTTCGCAGCGGTGCATAGCAAATCCGATGATCTGTTTTTTGGCATCAAAGACCGGCATAACAGGCCATGCAAGGAAGTCCCTCTTCCGACACTCTTTGATTGCTGCCATTGCGGCAATCTTTTGCCGGAGTTCATCCAGTTTCTGCTGATTGTTGATGGTCTGATCCTTGTAGACTTTGATCAAAATCTGCTCGTTGCCGGGGAGAGTGTAGACCGTGCCTTCGCCGCCGCTTGCCTTTTCGTGATGAAAGGTAAGCTGCAAAGGATTGCCGTTCATATCGTAGACGGTGATGGAGTCTTTTGCCTTGGGACTTCCCGTACTCTGTTTCAGCCAGGCAGGGACATTGCCGACAGGAGCAGCTGCAGGAGCAGCAGACCGGGGAGTTTTTGTGCCGACTCCGGTTACAACAGGTGCAGCAGAAACAGGGGCTGCGGTTGAAGTGGAAGAAGCGGGAGCGGAACCGAAAAGCCAGGAAAAAAAGTTTGTTGCCATAATGTTGATCTCCTTATTATTTGGCGTTGTTTGTCTCTGTCTGATAATAAGTGCGGATTTCCTCAAATTTCCGCCCCGCCCACGGGAACACTCATATTTATTTGGGGGATATAGAGTTTTCCGCCGATGACCATACCGGAAATGCGCCTGGGGGATTTCCGGATCCAGGGATGTTCTGCTTCGTGATCCAGATAGCGGTCATTGGTGATGATCATGCGTCTGGAGTCCTCTTCGGCGTGGAGCAGGATGAACTTGTCAGCAACAGTTCCGGCGGGGACCTGCAGAAACTCTTCCGGACGGTTATGCAGCAGCTCCTCGTAGACAGTCCGTTCGCCGTTTTTATTCAGGATGTGCGGAGCAGATGCATCGAACACCACTTTGAAGGGAATTTTCTGCTGATCCAGTTCCGTTGTAATGGCAAGGATATTTTTCAGAGAAACGTTCTTCTGTCCTGCCCAGTGAAGGATATTGGAGCCGTCGAGGATATACTCAACTCCTGACCGGGGGGCTTCTTGAGCGTGTTCCGCCATGATGACTTGAGGAGCTTCAGCTTCATAGGTTTGAGAAACGGCGTCGCCAACTTCGGTAAAGGCGTAGCGCATGGAGCCGTAACCGGCTGAGATCACCTTTTCAGAAGCGATTTGAGTAAGGACTCCCATATCAGGGGAGTTCCCCAGAGCGATGGCACGGGAAAAGAGTCTGTTTTGACCGGTCATCTGCCGGAGACGGCAGAGGGGAACAGAAAAGTCATCAGAGGATTTTCCGTCTGACAGGATGACCAGTTGGGGCGTGACCTGAGAGACGCCGGCATTTTTCCAGAGGGCGGTTTGGGCCTCGATCTTGTCGAGGGCGAGAGTGAGTGCTGCCCCCAGCGGCGTGTTGCCTTTGGGGCGGATCTTCATTCCGGGAAGAGTGGATTGGGCAAAAGGAGTGAACTCCTCAAGCATACCGAAGTTGTCCCCCATGCTGACAGCAGCGATGTGGAGTTGGGCATTGGGGAAATTTTCCCGGGCGATGGTTCCGAAAAAGGCTTTGAGAGAAAGCTGAAGATCGGCAAGTCCCTGGCCCCACATACTGTGAGAGGTATCAAGCACCAGCATCACGGCACAGTGAGGCAGGGCGAAAGCGGGGGTGCAGTTTTCGCTGGTGATGAGTTCATAAGGCGTGTTTTTGAATTCCATATTGTTTTCTCCTTTGTTGAATGAATCGCTGTTGAAAGAGTTGTTGGCGTTGTTGTAAAATTCCATAATATTGTTCCCTTTGAGTTATGTGAATAATGTTTTCTGTTTATTATTAAGTACGAATGTGAATGATTTTCCGGTGATATTGAAGTTTTTTCAGAGTTGAGAACAACTCTGGATCAAGTAAATCAGAATTATAAGCGATATCAATCCTCTCATAATGATTTTTCTCTTTCTGTGTTGTTGATTTCTATGGTAGAATAAGAACTGAATACCGCATATTTCCGGAAACACTGCAAATCTTTTTTCAGATTTCACTGCAAGATTTCAGAATGAGTGCAAAAATAATTATTCCGGCAATTCCTCTCATAATGATCTTTTTCCTTTCTGTGTTGTTGATTTCTATGATAGAATAAGAACTGGATACAAAGAATTTCCGTCGAAGAAAAAATAAGCGGATCAAATTATTTGATAATTTTGCCGCACTCTTTGCAAATGAGCTGATTATTTTCGGCATCGAACCGGAATTTACGGCAGTGATGAGGCGGCTCTTCATTGAGAAGGAGTCTGTAGACCAGACCGGTGAACCAGTCTGCGAGTCCGAAAAAACCGTGCTCTGTCAGATACCTGATGATTGCCGCACTTTTTCTCAGCATCTCAGCCTGCATTCTCAAACTCAAAAAATTGAACATCTTCATTTGCTTTCTCCTTTATTACTTTTTTTATGAATTCAGTGGTTTCTGTCAGATAATAAAGGCGAGAAAAAGGTATTTTCCGGAAAAAAGAGCCCCCGTGCAAGAAATTTTCGTTTTTTTCTTGCACTGGGGCATTTTTCTGCGGTATCAGACAGGGCCGATTGCTCCCCAGTTAAGTGGTGAGGGCGATTACAGGGCCGCCTGTTGAGTGGGGTGAGGGCGATTACAGGGCGCTCGCTTTACTATGGGTGATAGGAACTAGGTCATATAGGCCATATAGGTCATATAGGTCTTGGCGACTGATTACCTTTATTTCCGTGGCGTCTGCTTGGCGTGATTTGTTTTGGGTCTATGGCGGACCCATATCACAGCAAGATGATTTAATTGTTTTCCCTTCGTTAGCTGTTTTTGGGTCCATAGCGGACCCCTAGCACAGCGTGATCGGGGTTGGATACCTCATTATCCGCATGCTGTTTTTGGGTCCATAGCGGACCCCTAGCACAGCAAAAATTCACTTCAAGAATGGAAGAACTGAGCTGTTTTGGGGTCCATAGCGGACCCCTATCACAGCGCGAACCGCCTTTGATCGACACCACTTACTTGGCTGTTTTTGGGTCCATAGCGGACCCCT
>JAZUPO010000077.1:0-9530 GCA_045605205.1 Victivallaceae bacterium | reverse complement strand
TCCCTTCCTTCCCCGGACCCCATCCATCCTTGCCAAAAACTTTTGGTGGATTGCCGTTTTTGCATTTGCAAAACCGACAATCCCGCATTTGGCAGAATTGCAACAGCAAATATCAAGGAAAGAGGCAATTTTTCGCAAAGCATAAACACATATTTGACAAGTTTTGCTTACCAGCAGTTCAATCAGCGTAAAAACTGACTGCGACGCACGATGATGCGGCAGTGCACTGCATTTTATTTTGCGGAGGGTGTGGTTCATTTTACTTTTTCCTTTCTGTATATTGTTTTGTGAGAGATACTATTATCAATTGGTATTTTCATTATCCTCTGTATTTTCCAGGACAGGAGGAATTCGTTCCCAGTAAAAGCCGAAATCAAAAGGAACACTGCAACCGCAGCTTTCGCCGATCCGGAGCGTAACAGGCAGCAGAATTTTCCGGTCATCCTTTTTGCCTTCCATTCTGGTCAGCAGCAGTTCCACCGTCCTTTCAGCAAGCTGCCTCAAAGGCAGCACCACTGTTGTCAGAGGAACAGGAGTCATCGTACTGGCGGCAAGTCCGTCAAATCCCGTGATGGCTACCTCTCCGGGAACGACAATACCCGAGTGCTGCAGCAGCCCCATCAGACGTCCGGCAATATAATCGTTGGAGGCCATAAAGGCTTGCACTTTTTTATTTTTCACCGCCGACAAAATCTCATTGACGATTTCCGGATTGTGGTGAAACTCCATTGCATTCAAAGTCACACCGGGAATATTGGAATTGCGGATCGTCTGTTCGATGGCAGAATATTTGTCAATATTCTTTTCAACAGTATTGCAGAGAAAAGCGAACCGGCGGAGTCCGTGATCCAACAGATGTTTACAAAGAAGTTCTCCTCCTTGAAAATCATCAGCAGCTACATCAGGATTTCTCCAGGAAACGCCGAGAGACACTGCCGGCAACGGCCAGTCTTCCGACAAATTCAATTCAAATCCCAGATAAAACCCGATAAAAGCATCGATCCCCAGGGCTTTCATTTCAAGGAGCTTTTCTCTTAATTCCCCGGGATCACCTGCGGTAACTGTATAGGCGTGAAGATGCCGTTCCTCAAGGATCCTGAGCATAATCCTCAAGATTTCATTCTGCAGTACAGAACACCCCTGATTGGTAAAAATGGCAATGGTATTAGTCTTTTTTCCCCTGAGATGCCGGGCCGCAGAATTGGGACGGAACCCCAATTCTTTGGCAAGTGCCAATATTGCTTCACGCTTTTCTGCAGACACCCGGCAATAGCTGCGGTTGTTCAAAACCGCAGACACAACCGGCTGGGTCACGCCCACCTGCCGGGCAATACTTTTCATAGTAACGCTCATTTTTTACCTCTGATAATACGTATTATCAACCCATTTTCAACCATCATACTCTTTTATGACGGAATAAATTACTGTGTGCCCCCGGGATGTTCTTTTTAACACGTCTGAGACTATTTCAAACTTCCGGGCTGTGACATTATCTCTCTCTGACAAACAAAGAGAGCAACTGGAATTATAATAAATTTATCACCAATATACTTATTTGTCAAGCAAAAATATGATTTTTTTCTGACTGAAACAAATTCACCCCCTTCTTGACAACAGATATCCGGCTGCCTGTGTAAAATTTCGATAAAGCACCGCAGACCTATGAAAATTACCAATATGATTTGAAAAAAACTCATATTGGCTGTATATTATGTAAAAGCGTTTTTGTAATGGAGGTTTATTTACTATGCGCAAGGTTTTGATTCCGACTAAACTCGACAAGTTCGCAGCAGATTGGCTGATCGAACGGAACTACAACGTTATCCTTGATGCGGCAACTCCCATCGCCGACCTGTTCAAGGCCAACCCCGATGCAGAAGTGGTCATCGTCCGCAGTGAAAAAATCACTCCTGAACTGATCGACCTGCTTCCCGAACTCAAGCTGATCGTCCGTGCCGGTGCCGGTTTCAACACCATCGACATCAAATACGCCCGCAAGAAAAACATCGACGTGATGAACACCCCCGGTGCCAACTCCAACGCTGTTGCCGAAGAAGTCATCGCTCTGATGCTGGCTTCTGCCCGCCATATCGTCGCCGCCGACAAGTCCACCCGTGCCGGACTTTGGGAAAAGAGCAAACTTATGGGTCACGAACTGACCAACAAAACTGTGGGTATCCTCGGCCTTGGTCATATCGGACAGCTTCTGGTCAAGCGTCTTGCCGGTTTTGAAGTCAAAGTGCTGGGCTTCGATCCTATGATCTCCCCTGCCCTGGCTGAAAAACTGGGCGTGGAGCTTTGCTCTGTGGAACGCATTTTCGCTGAATCTGACTTCGTTTCTCTGCATATCCCCGAAAACGACGAAACCCGGGGTATGATCAATAAAGCTCTCTTTGATTCTATGAAACCCGGAGCCACTCTGGTCAACTGTGCCCGGGCCGGAGTCATCAACGAAGATGATCTGCGGGCCGCCAAAGCTGAGAAAAAGATTTTCTACCTCAACGACGTCTATCCCAAAGATGAAGCCGGCGAAAAAAGTATCGCCGATGTGGCCGATCTGATGATGCCCCACCTGGGTGCCAATACCTTTGAAGCCAACTTCAACGCCGCCCGCAAATCCGCTGAACAGATCGTCGATTACTTTGAAAAAGGTATCACCACCGCTGTGGTCAACAAAGCTCTGCCCGACGGTCTGGATGCCAAATATCAGCATCTTGCCTACGTCCTCACCGCTTTGATCCGTGAGTACCTCGGCACAGACAAAAATCCCGCCAGAGTCGAAACCAGCTTCTATGGAACTTTGGGCCAGTTCGCCAACTGGATGACCCCCGCCATCGCCGCCGCTATCTGCGGCAACTCCGCCATCGACCGTTCCCCCAGAGATGCGGAACAGTACCTTGCTGAAGCCGGCGTGGAACTGGTCAATCGTGAAGTTGACAACAAAAAGAATTACGGTGCTTCTATGAGCATCGACATTTTTGCCGGTGACAGTCCCATTTTCAAGGCCGGCTGCCGCGGAACTGTCATTGAAAACAAACTGATGATCTCACGTCTCAACGACTTCGACGGTCTCTATCTCGATCCCGTGGGCTACCACCTCTTTGTGGAATACACTGATGCCCCCGGTGTCATCGGTGCCATCGCCGGAATCCTCGGCGAAAAGAATATCAACATCATCGACATCCGTGCTCCTCAGGACACCCGTACCGGCCGTTCTCTCAGCGTTATCACCACCAACGTGGAAGTGCCCGATATGCTGGTGGAAAAAATCCGTGAAGCAGTCAAAGCCACCAAGGCTTTCCGCTTTGCTTATCAGGCCTGAAAAGTTCCGGCTCCCCCGACATTGAGGACTTTTTCTTGAATCAGGAAAAAACAAATCATATATATGCCGGCCGCCGCCGAAGCACCGGCATAATCCGACGGCTCAATCTCGCCCCCATTATGGGTCGGCGGGATGCCGTTTATGATGCTGTTGCCGCTTTTGCGGCGGGACCTTGCGTTTTTCCTCAGGTCTCTGAGCTTCTTAAATTGCTCAACAGTGCCGAAAAAGATTCTCTGGAACTGCTTTCAATGTTGAGCAGCCCTGACACCATTGACCGGGAGCGGAATATGCTTGAACATATCCGCAAGGTCATCCGGCTGCTGCAAGTCATTGAGGCCTGGATCAGCAGCCGTACCAAAAAAAATGCCCCTGCAGAAACAGGCAAAGGAGAAGATGCTGACCCCGTACTTATCACCGTTGTCTCAAGGCTTTCTTCTTTGATCCGCAATGCCAGTCCCCACCTGATCCGCTACCGGGCTTACGCCGAAAAAAGTGCAAGTCCTTCTTATGCGGACCGTTACAAAAAATCATATTCTTTTTATCTGGGAATATATCAGAGCCGCCTGCCGGCACTGCCCAAAACAGTGGAAAATTGATCTATGAATTATCGGATTGAAATCACGACTTTGCCGACTATGCACGACTCCCGTGCCGCCGGCGTCCGCAATGCCATTGCAGAACAGTTTGGCATCAAACTTGAAAACCTGCTTTCCCGGGATGTTTACACCATTTCATCCCCCTCCATCAGCGGCGACGAAGCCTTTGCCATCGCCGGAAGAATCAGCAATCCGGTTCTGCACTGTTTTCAGGTGAATGACCGGAAATCAGAGAATTTCGCAGCCCTTCCCAAGTGTGATGCCCTTATCGCCGTTGGCTTCCGCCCCGGCGTGACCGACAACGTGGGCCGTACTCTGAGTGCAGCATCTTCCGACGTGCTCGGACGTAAAGTGAATGCTGACGAATACTTTTTCAGCTCAACAGAATATTTGCTCTACGGCGATATTTCCAAAGAAAAAGCCGAACTCATCGGTAAAAAACTCCTTGCCAATGAACTGATCCAGACGGTGATTGTCCTTACCGGAGCCGATACCGAAAATGTCCCCCTCAACCTGCCTCTGGTCAACGGCGGTTCCGAGATCCGGGTCAACGAATACGATTTGGAAGTCAGCGATGCCGAACTGGAAGAGATCAGCCGTAAAGGTACCCTGGCCCTCTCTCTCGAAGAGATGAAGTCCATCCAGAACTACTTCCGTTCCGAAAAACGCCGCCCCACCGACGTGGAACTCGAAGTCCTCGCCCAGACTTGGAGTGAACATTGCAAACACAAGATCTTCAGTGCCGACATCGATTACACCGAAAAGGTCCCCGGCACTGCTGAAAAACAGGAAACTATCAACTCCTGTTACAAGAGTTTCATCCAGAAATCCACCAAAGAGATCGCTGAAAAGGTGGACTTCCTTGTGTCCGTTTTCAAAGACAACGCAGGTGTCATCGACTTTGACGAAAAGTGCGACATCGCCTATAAAGTTGAAACCCATAACAGTCCTTCAGCCCTCGACCCTTACGGCGGTGCTATGACCGGTATCGTCGGTGTCAACCGCGATCCTATGGGTACCGGGCAGGGAGCTGAACTGCTGCTCAACGTCTGGGGTTACTGCCTGGGTTCTCCTTTCAGTGCCGATGAACTTATCCCTGAAGGTCTGCTCCACCCCCGCCGTCTGCGTGACGGTGTCCACAAAGGTGTTATCGACGGTGGCAACCAGAGCGGTATTCCCTATGCCAACGGCTGGGAATTCTTTGATGACCGCTATATCGGCAAGCCCCTTGTTTTCTGCGGTACTGCCGGTAAGATCCCCAAGATGATCAACGGCGTTCCCGGAGCTTCCAAACGCATCGAACCCGGCGACCTGATCGTTATGGGCGGCGGACGCATCGGTAAGGACGGTATCCACGGTGCAACTTTCTCAAGTGAAGAGCTCCACAAAGACAGTCCCGTTCAGGCTGTGCAGATCGGCGACCCCATCACCCAGAAGAAACTTTCCGACTTCATCCTTGAAGCCCGGGACAAGGGTCTCTACCGTTTCATCACCGACAACGGTGCCGGCGGTCTTTCTTCAAGCGTGGGCGAAATGGCCGAGGAATGCGGCGGCTGCCGTCTCGATCTGGCTAAAGCTCCCTTGAAATACTCCGGTCTCCAGCCCTGGGAAATTCTGGTTTCCGAGGCTCAGGAGCGTATGAGCTTCGCCGTTCCCCCGGAAAAACTGGCCGAATTCCAGCGTCTCGCTGCTGAACGCGATGTGGAAGTCACTGTCCTGGGTGAATTCACCAATGACGGATTTTTCCACATCCTCTACAACGAAAAGACCGTTGCCCGTCTTTCCATCGAATTTATGCACAAAGGTCTGCCCAAGATGCAGCTCAAGGCGGTCTGGGTGCCCCCCGTACACGAAGAACCCTGCCTCTGCAACCGGGATGCGGCCAAAGATCTGATCGACCTGGCCGGTTCTCTGAACATCTGTTCCGACGAATACAAAGCCCGTCAGTATGACCACGAAGTGAAAGGTCTGAGCGTGCTGAAACCCTTTGTCGGTAAAGAACGTGATGTTCAGTCCGATGCCACAATCTCTATGATCGAGCCTTTGAATAAAGCCGGTATCGTCCTGTCTTCAGGTATTCTGCCCCGTTACAGCGACGTTGACACCTATCATATGGCTGCCAGCTGTATCGACCTTGCCATCCGCCGTATCATCGCAGTGGGCGGTCATCCCGGCAAGATCGCAGTGCTTGACAACTTCTGCTGGCCCGATCCGGTCCAGAGTGCCAAGACTCCTGACGGTGAATACAAACTGGCTCAGCTTGTCCGGGCCAACAAAGCTATCTATGACTATACAAAATCCTTCCTGACTCCCTGTATCTCAGGTAAGGACTCAATGAAAAACGACAGTACCCGCGGCGGCCGCAAGATTTCCATTCCGCCCACCTTGCTCATCAGTGCCATTGCCAAGATCGACGATGTCAGCCGTGCAGTCTCTCTCGATGCCAAACGTGCCGGTGATCTGGTCTATGTCATCGGTGACACCGCTGCTGAACTGGGCGGCAGTGAATACTTCGCCCTGCTGGGTGCCGTCGGCAACAACTGTCCCAAAGTGGATGCCGAAAAGGCCAAGGCCATTTATGCAAAAGTCGCTGAAGCCACCGGAGCAAAGATCGTCAATTCTCTGACCACTCCGGCGTTGGGCGGTTTGGGTATTGCTTTCGCAAAAACCGCAATGGGCGGCAGACTCGGTCTCAAGATCGCCCTTGACAAAGTGCCTGTCACCGGAAAGTGCTCCGAACTTGAAGCTCTTTTCTCAGAATCCAACAGCCGCTTTGTGGCAACTGTTGCTCCCGAAAAGAAAGCTGAGTTTGAAAAGGCTCTTGCCGGTATCACCTTTGCCTGTGTGGGCGAAGTGACCGATTCACAGACAATCGAATTCAGCGGCAAAGAACTCAACTTCAACGTGGGTATTGCCGATTTGGTCAAGAGTTACAAATCCACTCTGGATCACATTTGATCATAAGAGCAGAACAATTTGGAAGTTCTGCATTAAGAAAAAATGCTGTGCCTTTTTTGAGGAGAGAAGGCACAGCAGACAACCAAAAAGGGGAATGACTATGGGGAGCGATGAGGAGCGCAAGCCTGAAGTCGAGGCCTTGATCGAGAGCAATATGCGCCTGGTCTTAAAGATCGCCAATGAGTTTCTCGGTCGGGGCTTGTCGTGGGATGACCTTGTGTCAGAAGGCAATATGGGACTGGTGATAGCGGCACGCCGCTTTGATCCCAGCCGCGGTGCAAAATTCAGCACTTACAGTGCCTGTTGGATCAAACAGGCCATCCGCCTTGCCATTGCTGAACAGGGGCAGACAGTGCGTGTTCCAATGGGGACACAGATCAACTCACGCAGGATCAAAAAAGCTGTCAAAACGTTGACTGAACAACTGGGGCACGCCCCCACCAATGAAGAGGTAGCGGAATTTACCGATCTGCCGCTGGTCACTATTGAACGGCTCAGAGATGCAAAACAGCTCAACATCACTTCACTCAATGCTCCGCTTGATGATGACACTCCGGAAGGAGGACAGCACATCGACGTGTTCACAGATGAGACATTTCCGTCTCCTGCTGATGAAATGGTAAAAGTTGAAGATGTGGAACAACTGCTCCGTTTGATCAACACCTTGTCAGAAAGAGAACGCAAAGTCATCTGTCTGCGTTTCGGTATCGGAGGCAGACCGGTGAGAACTTTGGATCAGGTGGGCAAAGAACTTGACTGTACCAATGAACGGGTGCGTCAGATACAGAATCTTGCCCTGAAAAAATTACACAACCGTATGGTGAAGCTGAAATGATTTATGAACCGGACGCTCTTGTTTTAGCTCCGCTGTCGGGTTTTACCGACGCTCCCTATCGCAGGAGCGCCCGGAGATGCGGCTGCCGTTATGCTTTCACTGAAATGGTAGATGCGGCCAGTCTCACCTTTGCATTTGAACGTTCAAAAGATTTGTTACTGCGTTATGAGGATGAAACATTCCTGGGCGTCCAGCTTTTGGGCGGCAACGCAGATCATATCAAAGAAGCTGTCCTGAAACTCAACGGGTTCAACTTTGACGTTCTGGACTTCAATCTGGGCTGTCCCGTCCCCAAAGTGGCAAAAAAATGTGCCGGTGCGGAGCTGGGACTCCATTACGAAGAAGCTGTCCGCTGTTTTGGTACAGTGGCAAAGTACAGCAAATTTCCGGTCACTGCAAAATTAAGGATCCTTGATATGGATGATCCGGAACCCACTTTGAAGTTGTGCCGGGGCCTGGTCAACTGCGGAGCACAAGCACTGACGGTTCACGGGCGGGTCAAAAAGGCCTTTTATTCAGGAACAGTCCACCACGACATTATCAAAGCTGTCCACGACACTTTCCCTGACATCGAAGTCATTGCCAATGGCGGTGTCAATTCAGTTGAGTCCTACCGTATTATGAAAGAGCGTACCGGCTGCTCCCGGGTTATGCTGGCAACGGGAGCTATGGGGAATCCCTGGCTTTTCCGTCAGCTTCAGGATCCGGAACATTTCACCGCCCCCACCTTTCAGGAATGGCGTGCTGTCATCGAAGAGCAATCCCAGGGGATGGTGGAACTTTACGGTACAGAATGTGCCTTCCGTCACGGCAGAAAAATCTTTCACGATTACCTTAAAGGCCGGGGGTTCCACGGTTCCTTGCGTGCCGTTGCCTCCGCAACTTCCTGTGAAGCAGATTTAAAGGCGTGGCTTGATATGGCAGCAGAAAGCGGAGTTATGCCCAAATGAAAAGATTTGAAAAATTCCGCCGTTATGCCTGGGCCGGGCTGCTTTTGAGTTTGCCGCTTTTTTCTTATCCGTTAGCCTGGTCTATGCTCATCAAAGGAGCTCTTCCCGGCTGGGATATGTTTCAGGGCTGTACTCCGGCGGTCATCGCTCTGACAGCATTGGGAGCAGCCATTGCAGAACCGGGACGGATCATCAAAGCCTGGCAAAGTTCAAAAGTTTTACGTTCCTTTATTATTGCGATCGCCCTCTGTACCGCCGCAGCGGGAGTACAGCAGCTTCTTTACGGGGGCATCTGGGAATATTTTTTCCACGGACTTTTCGCTCTCACGTTACCTCTTGCGGGCATCGCTCTTGCTCCGGAGCTGAAACGGCTGCTGCCCTGGTGGTGCAGCGGATTGTTTGTCCTGCTGCTGCTGGCAACGGTCAATTCTCCCCTGTGCTCCGGGTTCACAGGCAACTGGAACTGGAACTTTTCCCTTCTTGCAGTGACCCTGGTGGCGCCGGTGGTGCTGACGTTCCGTTCAAAGTGGCGTCTGGCGGCAGCCGGAGTCTCAGTCAGTGCCGGTGTTTTTTCAGTTTTTTACTTTTTCCCTGAACTGGCTCCCCGGGGAACTCTTGCGGGGATCATCGGAGCGGCAGCAGCTCTGGGAGCGGCCTTCCTTTTCAGACGTCAGGAGCGTTGGCGTTACGCTTTACTTGCGGCACTGGCCGGTGGGACTCTTTTTCTTTCAGCGGTCAACAATCCGGGGAATGCAACTCTTGTAAATTCCCGTGTCCAGCTGTGGCGGGGTTCTCTTGACCTGGCTCTTTCCCACACCATAGTCGGCGTGGGTCCTGCCCGTTTTGAAAGCAAGATCCCCCCCAAGTCG
>JAZUPO010000076.1:0-5478 GCA_045605205.1 Victivallaceae bacterium | reverse complement strand
CCGTAATGGGAACAGAGCCTTTTCAAAAACTTTTACAATAAAAAGGAGTTTTGTTATTATGTCCAAATTTGTGAAAACCGCCTTGTTGGCACTTCTTTGCGCCGGTTGTTTCACTGTTTCCGGAGCCAGCTGGTTCGTCCGGGGCAACAAGTACAACATCGAAACAGTCATCATTACCGGCAACTTCAAGAGCCCCCGCCTCATCGCCGAACTGATCCAGGCCGAAAGCCGTCAGCCCTACATTATCGTTCCCACTGCCAATTCCAAGCAGAATTACTGGTATCTCGCCCTGCCCAAAACCGACGGATATGCAATGAGTGAGGATAAATTTGCCCCCTGGATCAAATTTTCCCAGTGCCGGAGGGTGATCATCTTGGGCGACACCGGATGCGTGCCTGAAAAATATGCCGCTATGATCGACAAAAATATCCCCGTCGTCCGGATCGTGGGCGACTGGAACCGGGTGGCGGAAGAGTTGACTTTTCTGTTGAACCTGAGTAATTTGAAACGCAGCTATCCCAAACTGCGTCCTCAGCTTGACCGTTATTATCAGCCTGTTTCCGCTCCGGCTCCCCGGGCAGAAAAAAAGGCTGAAGCTCTCCCCGACCCGGTCTCTGTCCCTGCTGCCCCAAAGAGCAAGTAAGCACTTCTTTGCCTGAAGAGGAGTGAAACGATGTTTAATCTGTGGAAAATCGCAATCAATGCTTTCCGTGAATCTTTGCGGGAACCGGTTTACTTTCTGATGCTTCTGGCGGCTCTGCTGCTGATTGCCCACTATCCTTCTGCTTCGATCTTTGTGTTTTCCGAACAGTTGAAGCTGGTGGTGGACAGTTCTATGGCCACCACACTGCTCTTCGGACTTGTGGTCTCGGTTTTGTGCAGCAGCCATACAGTGGCCCGTGAAATGCGTAACGGGACTGTGCTTTTGCTGATGTCAAAACCCATTCAACGCTGGAGCTTCGTCTTAGGCAAGATCCTGGGAATCGGTATGGCGGGAACTCTCTTTGTAGCGGTGTGCAACTTTGCCACTTTCATTTCTGTCTACATTGCCACCGACCAGTTCCGGTTTGAAATGGCTCTTTACTTCACGATGCTCGCCATTCTGGCAGTCGGATCTCTTGCCGGTATGCTTGCCAACTACCTCAAGGGCAGCTCATTCCCTGAGATCGCCACCTTTGCTGTGGCGGTGCTGATCCCTCTCTTTGCCGTTTACTGCTACATAACGGGGGAACATCCGGCACTGGGACTGCGTGATCTGACCAAAGCTCTTGTGCTTGTGAACTTTGCTGTTATCACGATGTCCACCTTTGCGGTGGTCTTTGCCACCCGGCTCGATGTGGTTCCCAATTTGTGTGTCTGCACCGGGATCTTTTTTGCGGGCCTTGTTTCAAGTTTTCTTTTTCAGCGTACCACCGACAGTGCCGTGCTCAACGGGATCTGTTCGGTTTTCTACGCCATTTTCCCCAACTGGCAGTTCTTCTGGCTGGCGGATGCGGTGGCCGTGAAGCGGCACATCCCCACAGAATATGTCATCAATGCCGCCTTGTATCTGGTGATCTATATCATTCTGGGTTCCACCTGGGCGGTGGCTACGTTCCAAAACAAGGAGCTTGCGGGTGACACCAGAAACTGAGTTTGTCATCATCCGTCTGGAGCAGACCAACTCCACAAATACTTACGTCCGGGAGCACTTTTGTGAACTCCCGGATCTTGCATTGGTGACAGCAAAGTTCCAAACCGCCGGCAGAGGCCGTCTCGGCAGACGGTGGATCGCCCCACCCGGAGTCAACTTGAGCGGTACAGTCTGTTTCAAAAGCGTCACCGATGGATTTCACGCCGGGATGATCTGCGGTACGGCATTGATAAAAACGGTCAATGAATTGCTGCCCGGAGTTGATTTCTACCTCAAATGGCCCAATGATCTCTATTACGGCAAAGCCAAAGTTGCCGGTATGCTGGGTGAAGGCGTGCTGCAAAAGGGAGGAATCGCGGGCATTGCTATGGGCACCGGGCTCAATGTGAATACAAGTGCTGCCGATCTTGCCGCTGTCGGACAGGCGGCGACTTCCCTCAAACTTATTTCAAACAAAGAATTTAATCCGGATTTTGTTGCAAATTTACTGGCAAAATACATAAATGAGTGCTATATTATGTATTCAAACTCTGTCTCTGAAATTTTTGCTTTGTGGCGTGCTGCCAATAAACTGATCGGTAAAAACCTTGCCGTAACAGATGCAAAAGGTGTGCGTCACGAGGGGCTTTTCAAGGATGTGACTTCCTCCGGTGAAATGGTGCTTGTGTGCAATACTGAAGAAGGAATAGTCGAAAAGATCTTCAACTGCGGCGATGTTTCAGTCGACAAAAGTTCGATGTAAAAGGTTAATTGCTTGGAACATTTCTAACGTATTCACAGCCGGTGGGGCGGAAATCCACGGCAAAAAAAACAGATGTTTCAGCCTAAAATAAAAGGAAAAAAAGTATGAACTATGGAGAAATGATGGTCGGAGCCCTCAAGTTGATGGTCTTCGGCTTGGGGATGGTGTATGTCTTCCTCGTCATTATGATCGGAGCAATGAAGGTGCTTGAAGTAGTACTGCGCCCCTTTGCTACTTTGCTGGATCCTCCTGCTGCCGCACCTGCTGCTAAAAAGGCTTCCGGCAGCTCTGAAGATGCCAAACTGGCTGCTGTCGCCGCAGCTGTTGTTGCTAAAATGATCAAGAAATAATCAATTTTTTAATTCAGGAATAAAGAAAATGAAAAAAATCAAATTTATGGATTGTTCGTTCCGTGACGGATTCCAGTCCTGTCTCGGTGCCCGTGTCAAAACTGAAGACTTCCTTCCCGCTCTTGATGCTGCTGTCAAAGCCGGTATCAACTACATCGAAATCGGCGGCGGTGCCCGTTTCCAGAGCCTTTATTTCTACTGCCAGGAAGATGCTTTTGATATGATGGACAAATGCCGCGAAGTGGTGGGTCCCGATGTCAATTTGCAGACCCTTTCCCGCGGCGTCAACGTGGTCGGTCTTTCCAGCCAGTCCTCCGACATCATCGACCTCCACGCCCGTATGTTCAAAAAGCACGGTATCACCACCATCCGTAACTTTGACGCTCTGAACGACGTCCGCAACCTGATCCCTTCCGGTAACAGCATCCACAATGCCGGTCTGAAGCACCAGATCACCGTTACGATGATGGGTCTGGCTCCCGGCTTGACCGAATCCTATGCTCACAGCCCCAAATTCTACGCTGATACCTTGAAGAACATTCTGGACAGCGGCGTGCCTTTCGACTCTCTGGCCTTCAAAGATGCTTCCGGTACCTCCACTCCCCAGACCGTCTACGAAACCATCAAGATGGCCCGTCAGATGCTGGGTAGCGACAAAGAGATCCAGTTCCACACCCACGACACCGCCGGTATGGCTGTCGCCTGTAACTGGGCTGCTATCGAAGCCGGTGCCGATGTCATCGACCTGGCTATGAGTCCTCTTTCCGGCGGTACCTGCGAAGCTGACATCCTGGTGATGTACCAGAGACTCCGCGGCACCGAATACACTCTCGACATCGATCCCGAAAAGATCCTTGCCGCTGAAAAGGTTTTCGAGAAGTGTATGGAAAAATACTTTATGCCCCCCGAATCAATGCAGGTTTCTCCCAAGATCATCTTCAGTCCTATGCCCGGCGGTGCTCTCACTGCCAACACCCAGATGATGCGGGACAACAACTGCCTCGACAAATACGACGAATGTATCGACGCTATGCGTGAAGCTGTTGCCAAGGGCGGTTTCGGAACTTCCGTTACCCCTGTGAGCCAGTTCTACTTCCAGCAGGCTTTCGCCAACACGATGTTCGGTGCCTGGAAGAATATCGACAAGAACGGTTACGGCAAGATGGTTCTGGGCTACTTTGGCAAGACCCCCGTGGCTCCCGATCCCGAAATCGTGAAAATGGCTTCTGAACAGCTGGGTCTCGAACCCACCACTGAAGCTGTGGTCGATCTCAACGACAGAAATCCCAAACTGGGCATTGCCTACAACACCAAACTGCTGGAAGAAGCCGGCCTCCCTGTCACCGATGAAAACATCTTCATCGTTCCCGCCTGCGGCGAAAAGGGTCTGAAGTTCCTCCAGGGCGACCGTCCCAACGGCATCCGCTATGCTGAGGCCGCCAAACCCGCCGCCGCCAAGGGTGCTTCCGCCTACACCGCCACCATCGACGGTCAGGCTGTTGTGGTGGAAGTCGATGCCAACGGTACCGAATTCACCGCCACCGTCAACGGCAAGACCTTCAAGGTCGGTGTCAAAGAAGGTGCCGATGCCGCCGCCGCCAAACCCGCTGCTGCTGCTGCAGGTAACGGCGAAGCCACCACCGTGGCCGCTCCTATGCCCGGTACCGTCAACAAGATCCTGGTCAAGGCCGGTGACTCTGTTTCAGCCGATGACACTGTGGTCATCCTCGAAGCTATGAAAATGGAAACCGAAATCAAAGCCGGTAAAGACGGTGTTGTGGCTTCTGTGGACGCCGCTCAGGGTGCCGTTGTTGCCGCCGGTGACGCTCTCGTCAGCATCAAGTAATCTGTGAGAAGGAAGTAATCTATTATGTTTAAGCATATTATCACTGCCCTGCTGACCGTGACTCTGGGCGTCTCCCTTTTCGGAGCCAAGGAGCCTGTGGTCAATGTCAAGGCAGCCAAAGCCGCCGCTGTCAAAGCGGAGTGCAAAAAAGCTGCCAAAGATTGTAAGGCCTGCCCCAAAGCTGCCAAGGCTTGCGGCAAAGCCATTCTGCCTGCCTGTGCCAAAAAAGATGCCGCCAACTCTGACGCTATGGTGAGCTGGTACAAGGACTCCAAAGGCTATTTCTATCTGGTCTATGACTGGGAAAAGAGTGCCACTGTCTATGCCCGTTCTTTCAACAAAGGTGCTAAAGTTTTCCCCGGCGGCGAACTGATGACTGTCGCTCCCCAGGGACGCAGCAAAGGCAAGATCAAAAACTATGCCGCTGTGAAAGTCGTGGAAGTAGGTCTGAACACCGATCCTGCCGATATCCTGAAAAAAGGCGATCTGATCGCTAAATTTGCTCCCATTGCTATGGCTCACGATTCTGTGAGCAACGCCGAGCCTGTTATGGTCACTCTCCCCGGCTGGGGCGACGGCTTCAAGGCTCTGTGGGAATCCACCGGTCTTTTCTCCCTCATCCAGCAGACCTGCTCTGACTTCAAGGTCACCTGGACTCTGGGGCTGGGCCGTGTCATTATGATCCTTGTTTCTCTGGTGCTGCTCTATCTCGCCATTGTCAAGGGATTTGAACCGTTGTTGCTGCTCCCCATCGGTTTCGGTGCTTTGCTTGCCAACATTCCTGTGGCAGGTATCTCCAACCCCGGCGGTCTGCAGTGGATGATCTATCAGGTGGGTATTGAATCCGGTGTCTTCCCCTTGCTCATCTTTATGAGTGTGGGTGCTATGACCGACTTCGGTCCCCTGA
>JAZUPO010000075.1:0-11054 GCA_045605205.1 Victivallaceae bacterium | reverse complement strand
AATGACTTCAGCCACTTTCTCGGTAACAAGAGTCTGCCCCAGAATATAGGCATCGGCCACATTGGAACGCAAAAAGTTGATGATCTGTTCCTCGCCGTGGGGATCAGCCCCCAGCAGCAGCAGATTGTAATTGCTTTTCTGAAGTTCAAAGGTCATTCCCTGAAGAAAGCAGCCGAAGATCCGGTTGCCGCAGTCAGCAGCAACACCTCCGGAAATAAATCCCACCTTATAGCTTTTGCCCGTCACAAAGGAACGTGCCGCTGCATCAGGCCGGAAATCCGCTGAATCGCACACAGCCAGAATTTTTTCCCGGGTAGACGGCTTGACCCGATCCGCATAGCGGGGGTCAAGAGCCCGTGATACCGTCGCCGTCGAAAGTCCCGTCAGCCGGGCCACTTCTTTGATGGATAGCATAAAAAACCTCAAAATGTAAACATTTACATTATCATTAAAAT
Source organism: Victivallaceae bacterium (assembly GCA_045605205.1). Classification (GTDB taxonomy): domain Bacteria; phylum Verrucomicrobiota; class Lentisphaeria; order Victivallales; family Victivallaceae; genus UBA1784. Next base: position 10,599 of record JAZUPO010000075.1, on the reverse strand, counting down.
ACAATACCACCGTTTTTTCTATTTGTCAAGGGGAAGGAACACAAATTTTCTGAAAAAATATCCTCAGTGTAACAATTACCCAGGCAGCGGCATTTCATCCGCAGGAAGCCCCTGAGAGCCGAAAAGCTTGTAAACTTCAGAAGCTGCTTTGCAGGCAAGGAACTCCCCTTTCGGATCAGCGACATATAACATAATCCGTTAAAAGTTTATTTCAAGCTGTTTTTCTGTTTTTTTCTGCAGATATTTTCTTGACCCAATTTCAAAACTCCTCAAAATTGTCAAAGCGCCCTCGCTTGAAAAACAAATAAAAAACGCCGCCTTTCTGTCCGGGGATATCGTTGACAGATCAAAAGGCGGCGGCCTGTTCAGAGGAAGGTCAGATCATTTCCTCTTTGCCGGGCGGATGAGATAGATCGGCTTATAGATGCCGCCTGCGGCACTGCTGTCGAGGACTTTGATGACAACAGTGTAGACTCCGGGGCCTTTATTGAGCCGGACTTTGAAGGGTTTTTGCCACAGAACGCCGACATCGCCTTCGTGCTGCCCGCCGATATATTTTCCATCCAGATAGACCCACGCTTTTTCGTCTACGCCGAGAAAGAAAAGTTCATTATTATTGTGAGGAACGATCACTTTTGCCCTGTACCAGGCAACACCGTCGTAGTTGGGGAACCCCTGTTTTTCCCAGTGCATACCGGTTTGAACGGTCGTCCACTTCCGGTCATCGAAAGCGGGGTGATACCACTTTTCTTTTTCCCCTTTGTTGTGGGGATCGACAGCAAATTTCCATTCCCGGAGATCACTGACAACGGAATAGGACTTCAAAAGCTCATTTTCTTTCTGGACATTGGCCCAGTAAGTCCGGAGCCCCGTTTCGACTTTATTGAAAAAGCGTACTCCGTGGAAAAGACGTGCCGGAGCGTGCGTTGCGACCATTTTTTTGTAGGTGTCAATGGCGGCAATGGCGTTATTGAAGTTTCCGGCGACAGGCGCTTTATAAAAAGCATCTGTGGCGCAGATCACATCAGAGTAGGCAAACCAGCCTTCAAACCCCACTTGCTGTGCCTTGACCGCCTTGAGCTGACGAGGGCCCTTTGCGCTTTTCCGGACCGCCCGCTCCAGAAGGGCACGGATCTCTTTTTTTTGTTCTTCCGAAAAGGTCGCCAGTGTCATAAAACCGATACGTTTCCTGGATCCGGGATCAGTAAGCATCCCATTCAGGATCTCCATACACTTCAGGAGTTCCGGGGCTGCTGAACCGTAGAATTTGGAGTAGTAATCTGCCCGCACTTTGGCTTCATCCAGCGCCGGTTCAACGGCGAGACGTGTCATCAGATAGAACAGATAAGCATCGATACCTGACCAGGTTTCTGTCGTTTCCTGGTGGGTTCCCTTGATTTTAAGGACTTTCATCAAACGGATCAGTGCCACCTGGGCTTCGATGGTGCTGCCGTACCGGATATTGTGCTGGTTGTAGGAATAGATTTCCACATTGCCCTTTGTCAATTCAGCCCACTTGCGCAAATATTCGCCGGAGTCAGTTGCCCAGGGCATAACATTGCCCCGGGTATAATGGCAGTATCTGATAATGACATCAGGCGAAGGTTTGATGTTTTCCGGAGGTTTGCGTCCCAAACCGTAAGCAAAGGTGCGGACCATAACATCCGGATGTTTTTTGCGGATCTCCCGGGCCACGTTATTGGCCATATTGACCACCCGGTCGGAAGCTGTATGGAGTTCAGCCCCCTTGGGGGTGATGGCGAGACAGCCGGGGCAGTGACACCAGAGCAGTGCTCCGTCCATCTGGGCGAAATAGAAGATCTTGACGTGGGGATAGGTTTTGAAATAGGTATCACCGATCTTTCCAAGTTCTTTGAAAAGTTCCTTATTGGTGCAGCACAGCTGGGCGCGCCAGGCACGGCGTTTTCCCGTAGCGGGATCCAAAGGATAAAAATCGGGGTTCGATTTGAAATATTTGGCCGGGGGAACGAATTTATGATAACTGTGTCCGCCTCTGGGGGAAAGCCAGATACAATCTCCCCGTCTGGCATAGAAGGAAACGATCTTTTTTCTGTCCCGGATACGTTCAAGTTCCACATTCATTCTGTTTTTTACGCACCAGTCCGCCATAGCCCAGAGGTGTTGGGCAGCGCCCTTTGTTTTTTTGCCGCTGCAGTAGTGGGGACTGCGGAAACTCATAACGGGATCGACACTGTCTCTGAAAAGCGGAAAAGCCAGATCGGGATTTGACGGAACGACTTCGCCGTAATCAAAGGGCGCAAACCAACGGATCCCGGCTGCTTTTTCAAGAAAATCGTAAACCCCGTAAAGAAGTCCCCGGGGGGAGCACCGGTGATGGTCACTGTTTTGCCGTCGGTAAATTGGGAAGTAAAGCTTTCTGTTTTGGGGCCGGGAACGACTTTCAGGAGGATTTTTTTGCTTCCTCTTTTGACGACGGGGAAATCTTTACCCGTCACTTTTTTCAGATAGCGCGAAAGTTCGGCTGCTGCGAATTTTTCGGTGAGTGTGCTTCCTGTCCGGCAAATCACAAAACCTGCGGCAGGAACTGGTTTCCCGGGCAGCAGTTCTTTGAACACATAGGGGGTGACCAGGGGCATATTTTTGACTTTTTCTGCGGCAGCGGCCATTTCCGGCGAGAGAGGGGCTGAGTGGGTGGTCAGCTTGATGGATTGGATTTCGACACGGCCGGTATTGCCGTTGTCAGGATGGGTTTTAAGAGAAAGCAGACGGCCGGAATTAAGCGGATCGATAGAACAGCGGGGCGTTCCTTTTTTGTAGTAGAACGCAACGGCTGTCCGGCTGCTGCTGCGGATCAGGGGGATGTAAAAGGTCTGAAAACTGTCTGTCAGAGCGAGAGCTGTGCTGTAGGTGGCTCTGTCTCCCGGAGTCAGTTCCCGGGTGATATTGATGTTGAGTCTGCAGCCCCGGGTGCCGATGCTCCGGGCCTTGACGGCAAGATGAGAGTGTTCTCCCAGACGGACCGGCTTCGACAGGACACCGGATACTGGCAGGGACAGGTCTGAAGCGGACAACGCACAGACTAACGGCAACAAAAAAGTGATAAGCTTTTTCATAACGATCAGTTCCTTTGTTTACACTGCTTTCTCGAGAAAGCTATTGATTTTAATATAGCATTTCCTGAAAAATTGTCAAGAGAAAAAATTAAAAAAATCACAATTTTCTTGTTTGCTTCTTGAAAAAAAAGCAAAATGATGGTATATTTACCAACTGGACCAGCCGTTAAAAAAAACAAGTGGAAGGAAGAATATATGGCAGTACGTATGGTGGATATCGCCCGCAAAGTCGGCGTTTCCCGGCAAGCGGTTTCCGCTGTGCTCAACCATCCTGAAAGCTGCCGCATTTCCAGCAAGGTCCAGGAGGAGATCCGCCGTATCGCCGCCGAGCTGGGATATATCCCCAACGTTGCCGCCAAACTTCTGAAAGGCGCTGCTTCCGGAACTGTGGGCGTGATCGACTCTTCTCTTGAATTCGGCAGCACCACCTCTTTTTTTCAGGAGATCCTCGCTGATTTGCAAAAAGCCAATATTGATCCCATCGTTCAGGGCTTTTCCAATGACAGGGAAACCATCAAAGAGTTGATCCACAAGCTGGAAATGCGTGGCGTAGACGGGATCATTCTGAATACCATCAGCCCGGAAATGGCTATGCCACATCTTCACGTGCCCAGTGTTTTTTTGAGCAGAAGCAATTTTTTCGATTGTGATGTTGCGACTGATTACATCACAGGGGGGAAAATGGCGGTCGAACACCTTTATGCCCACGGCAGGCGGAAAATCGCTCTGCTGGCAGTGCAGTCACACTCTTTTTCTTTTAGCCACAGCCGCTATACCGGATGGAAAAACGCCTGTACTGAATTGGGATTGCCCTGCGGCGATGACTTGCTTTTTTATGGAGAAAAATTCAATTACGATTTCGACATCCTTGTCAGAAAACTTGTGACAATGAAAGTGGATGCCGTCTTTTGTCACAATGACCAGATCGCCGGAAAACTGATCTATGAACTGACTGCAAGAAACGTGACCGTGCCGGATGATATCGCTGTTATCGGATTTGACGGTATGAGTTTCTGCGATTTCTGCAAAGTCCCTCTTGCCACTGTTATTCAGCCATTGCGCAAAAAAGCACAATTGGGAGTCGAACTTCTGCTGGACAGGATCAGAAATAACATTGTCAATGCCCCTCCGGCAGGCATATTCATTGAACCTGTTCTGCTTCCTTCCCGCAGCTGCGGTTGTCCGGAACGGCGGGAAACGCGCTTTGACAAGCTCAATAACTTTCAGACCATTGAAATGGGACTGTTCAGGAATTTCGGTGAAGAGCTTTCACCGGTCGTCCGTATCTGCACTGACAAATCTGAAAAATAAGCATTCTCCGTTCAGAAATCATACCAGGAGGTAATATTTTTTCTTCTGTAATACCAGGAGTCCACCACTTTTCTGCTGATCCCCAGCACATCATAAGTAAACACATTGGGGATCTTTGTGTAATGCCCTGTGGCGGCGTGAAGATCAAGATAAATGGAATTGGTATAGCCATTGCCGTGCCGGAATTGCTGCAGACCGAGGGCTCTGGAGTTGAGAACGTAGTAAGCATTTTTGTCTCCGGCTGGTTTGTCTGCAAAATACATAGTTTTGGCAGGTTGCTGAAGTTCCTTTTTCGGATGCCACGACCAGGAAACTGAATTTTTACTTGTATTGTCCGGATACCAGGTCAGACAATAGTTGAGTCCGTAATGACTTCCGGCGAAATTCGGATCGGAAACAACATTGCTGGAGGTTTTGAAACTTTTTTCCGCAGGGCAGATATCCAATTTGGACTTGGGATTTCTGGGGATATCCCGGACATTTTGCGGCAGATAATTCAGCATCCAGAGCGCTATCCGCCACTGCTCGGTTTGACCGTTCCCGATATGGCAACGGTAAATGACCCGGCAGACCCGGTAATCGTCAGCATAATTTTGCGCTGCCTGACCGAATGTTCGCAAATTATTCAGGCAGGAAGCAGAGTAGCCCCGTTCCCGGGCCTGCTGCAGAGCAGGCAGAAGCATAGCCGCAAGAATGGCGATAATGGCAATAACGACAAGAAGTTCTATCAAGGTGAAAGGAGCCGGGGAAGGAAGGGAACCCTTTTTGAAAAATGGTTCTCCCTTCCTTCCCCGGGCCCCATCCATCCTTGCCAAAAACTTTTGGTGGATTGCCGTTTTTGCATTTGCAAAACCGACAATCCCGCATTTGGCAGGATTGCAATGGCAAATATTAAGGCAAGAGGCAATTTTTCGCAAAGTATAAACACATATTTGACAAGTTTTGCTTACCAATAGTTCAATCAACCTGAACGCTGATTGAGTGAAGATGTGAAGGTGTGAAGAGCATTTTTTGCTTTCGCAAAAAATGCGTGAAGTGCGCCCTGCCGGGCGTAAGGGTGTGTTGCTTTTTGATTTTAAAAGACAGTTCTGTTGTGCAACAGTAACCAGAAGTTCTATCAAGGTGAAAATTTTTTCTTGTTTCATAAACAGGTCTCCTTTTTTCTGGATTTCTTACTTGTTTTTCTAAAGAACGAAATCAATAACTCCTGTACGCACTGTCAGTGTTGACAGAGTTCCATTGACCGGGCTGTCAGGAACAGCAAAGTCAGCAATTAAAGGTCATTTTTTCTCTCTTGGGGGTCGGCAATGCCGATTTCAGAAATGGCTTTTGTTATTGCCTGCCACGCCAGTTTGGGCTGACGGTACTCGTTGAGGATCCCTTTGTCGTTGATCCCTTTGACTCTGCCGCCGTTGAGATAACTTTTGGCATCACAGAAATGCCAGAAAGCCAGACCGCAGTAACGGGGATCACGCAAGACCACATTACAAACTTCCGTAACCAGTTCTGCCTGATATTCTTCACTCCACCGGACCCGGTAAGGATCACGGTGGCCGTAAATGGCTGAAGCTCCTATTTCACTGATCATATAGGGTTTATCTGCGGGGACCGCTTTACAGATTTCATCAAGTCTGGGACGGATACGGTGCAGACTGTAAACCTCATCAAAGTTCATACTTCCCCAGCCGGGATAAGGATTCATTGCCACGATATCCACAATATCCATACAGATATCTTTTTCATATCGGTTGGAAGCGTAAGTCACAAGGCGGCTGGAATCATTGGCTTTATAAGTGTCATAAACCTTTTGAATGATTTTCCGGCACCGCTTTTCCTCACTTAAAGTTTCGTTCATAAAGCCCCAGATGATAATGGCAGGGTGATTGCAGTGGCTCCGGACAAGTTTTCGGGCCTGATCTTTCTGTCTGAAAAGAAATTCAGGTTTGAAAAGTTCTTCATCCCGTACGTCCCACCCCAGGGTTTCTTCCCAGAAAAGGATTCCGAGTTTATCGCAAAGTTCGAGGAATGTTTCCCGTTGGGGGTAGTGACTGCCCCGCAAAAAATTGCAGCCCTGATTTTTTATCATCTGAAGGTCAGCCGCCATAAGAGACGGAGGGACAGCAGCCCCGAATTGAGGATGACTGTCGTGACGGTTGTAGCCTATCAGACGAAGTTTCCGGCCGTTGAGAAAAAGTTGGGTTCCCCGGGCCGCAATGGTGCGGATCCCGATATTGCAGGATTCTTCATAAGCCCCCAGAATCACCCGGAGACGGTGGAGAGCAGGCGTTTCCGGAGACCAGAGTTTGAATTCAGGAACATTGAATTCATACACATTTTCTTTCCCGGCAAATTCTGAGGTCAGAATTTCTTTACCGTCTATTTCAAAGGTGATTTTCCGGGGGGCGCGGAAAAATCTGTCCGCAGTAACAGCAGCACGCACTCTGCCTGTTGAATAATCAAGAGTAGTGACTTGTAAAAGATCAATGGCGTAACCGGGGAGTTCTTCGATCCTGACACTGCCGAAAATACCGCCGTAGGCATAAAAATCAAAGTAAGGGAAAAAGACTTTATTGAAGTGATTGCACACGGCAATGACCAACTGATGTTCCCCTGTTTCTCCGGCATTGAAAGTAAACTTTTCCGGCATATAAGCGTAAGGACACTCACCGATCGTTTTCCCGTCCCAGAAAACTTTTCCGGCAACTCCCAAACCGTCAATGGAAAGACGGATGAGTCCACCGGTTCTGACTGTACAGCGGTAATAACCGACTCCCCGCTTGCCGAAAAAAGGGGCACTCACATCAAAACATCCGGGGACACTCAACGCACTTTCCCATTCCAGGTGAGGCAGAGAGTCGGGCAGGCTCTGCTCCTGGGGGGCAAAGGTAAAATCCCAAACACCGTCAAGGTTCAATATATTCATAAAACTGCTGTCAAACTCCTTTTGTTTCAGCTTGTTCCAACCGGGGAGCTCCTTGTTCACCTTTTCAACTGTTCACTTGGATCGCCCAAATGGTGGAGGGGATGAAAATGATTATTTATGAATAATATACATAAAAAAAGATGATTTGCAATGGCTGTATTCTTCAATATTGTAGCCTGCGCATCAGGTTTTGAAACAATATGATTTGCAATTTTCTCAAGGCTGTGTATATTGAGTTAAAGCAATTGAGGAACAAATATGAAAAAGTTTTGGGTCACTGCCTATTCCCCTCAGCGGGATAGTCTTCTCTTTGTACGCAGTTGCGGTCACTGCTGTGTCGATAATTCGCATCGGGAAAGAGTACGGATGATCGACTATGCCAACTTTTACTGGTGCGTGGAAGGCAGCGGATATTTCAAGAACGCAAATAAATATTGCAAGATCCAGCCGGGTGATGTGTGGTATATGCCTTGCAAATCCTGGCACGATTTCTACCCCGGGGATGAGGGGTTTCATTATTACTGGCTGGCTTTTGAAGGTGAAGGGATGCCGATACTGGAGCAAATATTGAAACTGACACCGGGTAAAAAGTTTTGCGGTCCGGCTCCCGATGAACTTTTCAGGCAAATCATTGCCGGACTCCGTCATCTGACTCCGGAACGGCGTCTTGAAATAATGGGGATCGCCTTTCAGGTACTTTTCCGGATAGCCTCTGCCCCCCTGCACAGAGAAGGGCAGGAAAAAAATATCGCCCGCGAAGCCAGAGAACTGATAGAACGGGAGTTTACTGACCCTGCTTTTAATGTGAATCGCCTTGCGGAACTGCTGACGGTCCACCGCGTGACTCTGTGCAGGGAATTCAAAAAAGCATTTCGCATTTCTCCTTCGGCTTATTTGAAGGGATGCCGTCTCCGCAAAGCGGTGGAAATGCTTTCACAACACTGCTACACAATCAAAGAGATCGCCTTCAGCTGCGGATTTTCTTCTCAGGAATATTTTGCCACTGTTTTTCTTGCAGAGTTCGGCCATTCTCCCAGTTCTTTCTAAGAGAAAAAAATCTGGCTGCTGCTCACCTTTTTGAGATTTTGCAACAGCCATTTGTTGTTGAGTTTTCCGTTGAGAAAACTTATTTTTTTCCGGGAGTGATCCGGTAGAAATGGTTGACCAGCATATCTTCCGGAGTATTGGTTCCGTGAGTCCCTGAGGTCTCAGAAACCGGATGATTTCCGTGATCGGGAGCCCAGATCAGCACCCGATTGTATTTGCCCCAGATCTCATCGGTCAGCCGGGCAAAGTCTTCAAAGTACTGCACACAGTTTTTCAATGCAGTCAGGGAGGTCTCTGAATCGCATCCTGTTTTGTGTGACAGAGAATCGTATTCCGTGCTGTAACAGACGATCATATCATAATCATCGTTACGCAGCAGCATTTCAGCAACTTCACGGCAGCGGGCATCGGTATTCAGTGAATAGTAATCCACATTCCGTTTGCGGAAGATCATATCGATACTGCAGGTGTTGATGGAAACAATAGCTGCTTTTTTGCCGGCCTTGGCAACGCTGTCAAAGAGGGTTTCAACCTCAAGGACAGGCTTTGCGTACTGTTTGATCCCGTGGACTTCAGGAGAGGCTCCTGAAAAAATGGTTCCGAAGCAGACCGGGGTCACGCTGGGCATCACACCGCTGGAAAGCAGGCGGATACCGGCAACTTTTTCAACCCGTTCAAGCAATTCAGGATAGTGCTGTCTGTGGATCTCTCCCACAGCGTCAGGGCAGTAGATGAAGGTTTTTTCGTTCTTTCCTTCACCGTCAAAAAGTCGCTGGGCGTGGTCAACGATCACCGGAATGGGCGTTCCGCCGCACTGGGCGGGAACAGGCCAGTTGTTGATCTCACAGACAGTAGGAGTCAAATCTCCGATGGAATAGTCCACATTGTACTGATCTTTGTACTTTTTGAGTTCAGCGTAACTTGTTTCGTTCATAATCATTTTACCTGATTGTTTTCAAAGTATTCAACGAGCTCCGGCCGCAAGGGGGGCACGTCCTGACGGTTGTTGCCGTTACGCATTGAATAGTGGCCCAGTACACCTGCTGCCACAGACTGACGGGCGGCGATGGGAGAGGTGTTGGTCTTGGCTCCGAAACGGACAAAATCGAGGAAGTTGTCGAGAATGGGAGTGTCGGCACCGCCGTGACCGCCTTCAACGGGCTTGAGTTTGTAGATGATGTCCGGGGTGGATCGGGGACCGCGCTGAGTCCAGACGTGGACTTCGCAGTTGCCGTAGTCACCGATGTTTTCAATACGGCCCTTGGTACCGATAAAGGTGTAGTTGCGTTCTGAGTCGGGGGTGTAATGACACTGCATATAGGTCATCTGAGCACCGTTTTCGAGCTGCATCATCACCATACTGTGGTCTTCCACGTCGATAATGGGTGAAAATCCGGTCTGAGTCAAGGGGGGATACTGTTTGTTGTCCCACTTGGCACATCCGGGAGTGTCGGGTGAACGGCGGCCGCAGCGGTTGTACACTGAAAGCATACCCATACCCACAACACTCTTGGTGTAGCTGCCCATAAGCCAGTGCATCACGTCGATGTCGTGAGCACCTTTCTGAAGCAGCAGTCCGTTGGAATAACGCTGTTCAGAGTGCCAGTCGCGGAAATAGGCATCGCCGCCGTAGCAGACAAAGTGACGGCACCAGCCCACCTGAAGTTCTCCGATAAGGCCGGAGTCGATGATCTCTTTCATCTTGAGCACCACGGGGAAGTGACGCATATTGTGACCGATGAAAAGTTTGCTGCCGGTACGGTAGGCGGTTTCAAGAATACGGTCGCAGCCTTCAATGGTGATGGCCATAGGTTTTTCAAGATAAACGGCTTTGCCGGCTTCAAGAGCGGCGATGGCCATTTCTTCGTGGAGATAATCAGGCGTTGCGATGTGGACGGCTCCGATGGATTCGACTTTAAGCAGGTCGCGGTAGTCGGTGAAAACCTGAGCTTCAGGGAATTTTTCGGTGAATTTGTCAAGAGCTGCCTGGGCAATATCGCATCCGGCAACGATTTCCACGCCTTTTTCGGGGCGGTGGATGTCATAGCCGTGAACTCCCCGGCCGCCAGTGGCAATAAGACCGACTTTCAAAGTTTCCATTTTTCAACCTTTCAAATAATGCTTATGGTATATTTATGAATATAAATTCATCCTTATGTGTAATATAAATCATTAAGTCGTTTTATGCAAGTCAAAACAGCCTTAAAAAACGGGTTCCGGCGA
>JAZUPO010000074.1:0-5659 GCA_045605205.1 Victivallaceae bacterium | reverse complement strand
CCCGGCTCCTTTCACCTTGATAGAACTTCTGGTTGTTATCGCCATTATTGCCATTCTGGCTGCAATGCTTCTGCCCGCCCTGCAGCAGGCACGTGCCCGGGGAGTTACGATGAAGTGTATTTCAATGCGTAAACAAGTTGGCACTTGGACGTCGTTCTATGCCGATGCCAATAACGGCTTTCTGATGCCGTGGCGGTGGTTTGATCCCAAAAATGGGACAGACAGAATATATTGGTATTATGCTCTTTATTATGCCAAAATAACAGAGTGGGGACGGCTTGACCGCTATTACGGCTGTCCTGCGGCACAGCCGGCCGGCAAATACCGCACTGCCAGCGGAACACTTTCCATCAACAGACGCCTGACAGGGATGAACGAAAAAACCGGAGCGGCAGAGCTCCTGTACAAAATACATAAAATCGCCAGTCCCTCCAAAAAATATCTGATCACAGATGCGATCGGAGGACAGTACGGTTTCAATGAAACGGCCTATATTTCCAAAAAAATATCTCCGAAAGGGGAAGATACAAACGGTTTTTATCCCTGGCACGATTCCAATAAATCCGGTACGATGCTGTATGCCGATTTCCACGTCAATATGGTCCGGATGCACAATCTCGATATCCCCCACGAAAGAAACAGAATTTTGGGCAATTACAAATAATAACAGGAAAAATAAAAAATGAAAAAAGGCCTTTTTTTTCTTTTCACTGCGTTGATATTCAGTTTGTACAGTGCTGAATACACGATTTCCAACATCAAACTCACTCTCGCCGGAAAAACAAACCGGGAAGCATTCGATGAGCTGAAAAAACACCTTGAACTGACCGGTAATAAACTGAACCCCGGTACCGGTGCTCTGGAAATCATCGTGGGCAAAGCCGGAAACAACAGCAAAATTGCCCTTGAAGAATCCCGCTGGCTCTATAAAAAGGGAAAACTCTATATCTGGGGCGATGACCGCCAGGGACGCCACGGCACACAATTCGCTGTCTACGGTTTTCTGGAAGAAAAACTGGGGATCCGCTGGATTTTTCCGGGCGATGACGGAATTTTCGTACCGGCACAAAAAAGTATCAGCTTCAAAGAAAATGAGTCTTATAAGCGGACACCGCCCTTTTTATGGAGTTATGTCCGTGCCTACCACTGGGGGATCCGTTCCATAGACAAAACCAATAATGCGGCTCCGCCCGCTTTGCGCATTTCCCGGAAACAATGGCTTGCCAATGCCGAAAACAACCGCCTTTTCGCCTTGCGTCACCGCAACAGCCGTACTGTCGCGATCAACTACGCCCACGCTTTCATCCAATGGCCCAAACGGTTTGCCCAAACTCATATGGACTATTTTGGTGTTTCACCTTACGGCAAGCCGATGATCCCCGCCCAGCCGCGTTATGCCAAGCTGTGTCTTTCCAATCCGAAAGTCATCGACCAGATCATTTCTGACTACAAGAAAGCAAAATCAAAAAAATATCTCAACATCTCTCCCAACGACGGTACACCTGGCTTCTGTCATTGCAGCAAGTGTATGGCCCTGGATGTCCGGAAAGCGGGCGAAAGCTTTTATGACCGCCTGACCGACCGTTATCCCAACTTCTGGAACCGTGTGATCAAGCGTGCCAAAGAGGTCAACCCCGACGTTATGGTAGCGACCTATGTTTACAGTTACTACCGTCACCCGCCGCGCCGGGAAAAAATCGAACATCCTGACAATATGCTTTGCGGTCTGGTGCCCCAGCTGGGGGAAGACTCCCGTGCTCTCTTTGAAGCGTGGAAAAAAGTCGGTATGAAACATTGTTTCCTGCGTCCCAATGATTTATGTTACCACTCTGCAGTCCTGCGTTTCACTGAAAAGCGGATGTTCGACAAATTTCAGGAAACACGAAAGCACTTCAAACTCTGGGGCAACGACTACGATGCTTCTCTGGGGGTAAGCAGTATCGATATGGAGTCCTACATCGCCTGCCGGATGCTTGCTTTCCCGGAAAAAAGTTTTGATGAGCTTGCCGGAGAATACTATTCCTCTTTCGGTGCCGCTGCTGCGGCCGTTCAGAAAACCTACGAAACGCTGCGTCCTATGGGTGAAGCGATTTACCTTGCCAACTACAAACGGCGCCGCAGCAATATGCTGGATGACTCGGAACTTGACAACAAGGCTGATGCCAAATTTATTGCCGCCCAGGAACAGCAGCTTGCTTTACTCAAGGCCTTCCCTGAAAACAAATTGACTGCTGCGGATGCCAAACGCTTCAACCGTTTCAAGCTGGCTCTCGAACACAGTATCCTTGCCGGAAAATTTGCAGAACAGGGCAAAAAGCTGCTTGAAGAGAAAAAGAATGATTTTGACACTGCCGCCAAAGCGTTATTGGCCTTCCGTTGCGGCAAAGGAGCGGCACTCAACGAAAAGTGGGGGACTTTTTTCAGCCGTCAGGAAAGACGTTACTGGCAAAAATATCAGCCCTACCGTAACGCCACGGGCAACGATCAGGTCAAATTGACAGATCTTGCTTCAGGCTGGCGCAACAGCTTTGACGAACCTTCTATGCAGGAGTGGCGGCCGCGCAAAAATTTCAAGATCATCACCAATAAAGAGTCCAGTTTCGACCGTTTCAGTATCGAAGCCAAACCGGCAGACAAACTTGCGCCTGTCATATCCCGCCCGGATATCGCTGTGACTCCGGGAGCAAAATATCAGATCAGTTTTGACGTCAAAGCTCCTGCAGGAGCTACGTTCCGTCTGCGGATCGTTGCCGGTAAAAAAACGCTCAAAAATATCGTTTCGACCACCCGGGGTGCTCAATGGACTCAAAGTACGGGGAATTTTACCGTTCCGCAAGGGGTTGAAAAGATCATTATGTACCTCTTTATCTCTGATGCGCCCCAAGGGGGGTTCATTGACAACGTGGTCCTTAAACGGCAATAAAGCCCCCTTTTCCGGGTCGTTCCGTCCCTGAAAAAAAGTTCATCGGGAAAATTTGTGTTTTTCCGATGACCTCTTTTATTTACAGCGTCTTTTCTGCAGATGCCCGGGTATTCAAAGGACTTCATATATTGTAAGGGCCGGTTTGGGCGGCTTGTGTGATTTTGTTTGCACAGGGAATTTGTGCAAAATGGTTAAAAAAATCCCCCGGCGGCGGGAGCTGTCGGGGGATTGGTGCCATTCTATGTATGTTTTTTATAGACAATAGGTTAGTCGGTAAATTATTCTCTTTTTGTATTTCCGCTTGACAAGTTGGATTACAGATGACACATTACTTGCAGTGTTGATGTGAAAAACAAAACGGGTAAAACGTTTGCGTTTCGAGTAACGATAAAAGAGAATAATTTAATCGCAAACGAGTGATAGAAAGTAATTTGCATAGAATGGCACCAATTAGTAATGTTCAGTATGCAGCCTTATTTTTTTAAAAAACAATGAGGATTGTCAACTACTTCTCCATTTCCGGCGTGTGGCATTTTTTCTTTGAGTCTTTTGAATTGCTCCCGATATTCTTTTTTTGCCTGATCCTCCGACATACTGCATTTTCTGAATGAATAATGATACGCGTTGCCGAAAATAATTTTTTTACACCCCAGATTATTTATTTCATCGCAAATAATATCTTTTATTTTCTTCTGAGCTATTTTGCATTCCATACATTCTTGTAAGGCATCACTTCCCAAAAGAACAGTGTGCAGAGGTTTATTTTTTTCTATCAGACCGCAATGAATTAAGAATGCAATTTCCCGGACAAACATTTCTACTGAAGCATAGCGAAGCGTCTCATTATTTTTGAAAGCATTCATTGCTTCGGAGGACTTACCATTCGGAAAATTCTTGATTAGATCAGTAATATAAGCTCTGTCAAATACCCCTTCGCAAGCGTATTTTAAACGTTCATCTTCATTTGACTTTGAATGAAAATTTTCCCACGGTTCTCCTATGGAACTTGAAATATTCAATCCAAGTAAAATCGTATTGCCTTCAATTTTATTCAAATTGTTTCGAAAATCGTCACTCCAATCTGCAAAAGAAGCGACTTTTTGAATTTCCACAAAATCATTATTGACGATGCCGAGTTTTACATTTCCATCAAAACACGCCGGGAATTGTTCATCATATGATTCATAATTATATTTATCACACGCCTTCTCCGAATTCAGTACGTATTTACAATCTTTTTTTACATTGGATTCCGCATCGGCAGATTGCGTTTTTTTTGATGAGGATGAAAATTCCTCCCATTTCTGAAACAGTGTATAAAGCAGATCGCATTGTTCCCCGGTACTTTGAGTTTGATCTTTCACCGCCAGCCACTCATTATTTTTTTTATATGGAGTTGCGTCATTTTGTTTTACAAAATCACTCCAACCATATTGTTTGCGTTTTTCAGATTCACAATAAAAATCCATACCGGTACAGAGGATCCGGATCTTTACATTCCGGGTATTTTTATAAAAAAAGGTTTCTTTTCCCCTTTTGCCTTCGTTCAGATCAGATTTTTTTTTCAAAAATTCAATTGCTCTTTGATTTTTCTCTTCCATGATCTTTTATCCACCCTTATTTTGATGCTTTCAAACAGAATAATATAATATAATGCACTTTAATTGGTGCCATTCTATGTATGTTTTTTATAGACAATAGGTTAGTCGGTAAATTATTCTCTTTTTGTATTTCCGCTTGACAAGTTGGATTACAGATGATACATTACTTGCAGTGTTGATGTGAAAAACAAAACGGGTAAAACATTTGCGTTTCGAGTAACGATAAAAGAGAATAATTTAATTGCAAATGCATAATAGAAAGTTATTTGTATGGAATGGCACCAATTATACAGACCATCCCACGGTTGCGGCTTCTGCGGCATACCACTTTCTCGCGGCTTCATCATTGACTTGCAACAGCACACGAAAGTGCGTCCAGGATAACCTTTCCAATTGTGGACTTGCCGAGTCCACAATTTGCGGGAAGAATTTATAGAAACGCACAAATTTATATAAAGTACTGCGATCAAAGCCTTTGCCGTAAAACATTGTCAGCTCGTCAGAAAGTTTACAAATAATCTTCGAGCCATATTCAGCACGTTCATCGCCCGGAAGTTCCTCTTCGGCGATTCGTTTGCCAAGCAGCCAGTTTCGTTTGACCAAAGCAAAATTCACTGCTTTGTAAGCATAATCTTGAGCCGTATCAATAATGATTTTTGCGTCCTGCAAAAGATTTTCAGATTTTATGTAGTTTATTTCATTCCCGCTTGGCTTTATCAATTTTGTCATATAGTCCTCCGTACAACCTTATACCTTCAAGAGTAATATATCACGATTTTATTTTCTTTTCAAATGACAAATATCTTAAAAAATATTCTTATTCCTCACTGCTGAACTACGAAAAAGAAGACCGGCTGAATCCATGCGATCAAGCTGAATAACGCAACAACGATACCTTGCCATCTCTTCCGCAAAAAAATTAAATAGATTCCGGTGAGTAGAAAAAGCATTATTGACATTATAAAGCATCCCCCAAATGATCCCATCCATAGCAGCAGCGACATATCCCAAAGCATCAATCCGCCATGTAACACACACAATACGATCAGGATTTTGCGGTGGAGTGATGGTTCGGTTTTATCATAACAATTTCCCAAGATGACAGCGGTTGCTAACTGGATCAGAAACAAAACGG
>JAZUPO010000073.1:0-6411 GCA_045605205.1 Victivallaceae bacterium | reverse complement strand
GAACAAGGGCAAAAAGAAGTCCGGCGAAGAAATATCCTCCACCGGACTTGCTCTGGTAAGTTTTTTGCATAATACCTCCATTAGATTGATGTTTTTCAGTACGGGACTATCCCGTCCAGGGTATTATGCCTGAAAAAGTAGCAATTTTAAGTAAAAAAAGCCTCTATCGGTACGATTATATCAATAGAGGCTTTTCAGAAGTCATTTATCAAGTGGCAGTTTGAGGTGAAACACCTTGTGGCAAGTTTGTGGCAACATCTGCACTTTTCCAGTTGAAAAATTGTGTAAAATAGAGGAATATAGAGATAGTAAAAAAAAGTGGTACCAGGGACGGCACTCGAACCCGCACACCGTATAAGTGACTGATTTTAAGTCAGTTGCGTCTGCCTATTCCGCCACCCTGGCATCCATTTTTTTATTTTTTTAACATCCTCGTGCCCGGATTTTAAGTCTGTTGCGTCTGCCGATTCCGCCATCCGGGCATAAATTTGGCTCAACTTGGAAAGCGTTTATATAAGATAACTGCAAAGATGTGATTTTTCCACCCCATTTTCAAAAAAAAACGTTTTTTTTTCACTTGCGACTTGATTTTATGCCACTTTGGTGATATGTTATAAGACGTGCTTTGTAACAAAAAAACAATTAACATAAAATTTCGAGGTGTTAATA
Organism: Victivallaceae bacterium; assembly: GCA_045605205.1. Lineage (GTDB taxonomy): Bacteria > Verrucomicrobiota > Lentisphaeria > Victivallales > Victivallaceae > UBA1784. Next base: position 5,742 of record JAZUPO010000073.1, on the reverse strand, counting down.
TGGCTCATAAAAAAGGTCAGTCCAGCAGCCGCAACGGTCGCGACAGTAATCCCAAGTTTCTCGGTATCAAGGCTTTCGGCGGCGAAACTGTCTCTGCCGGTTCCATCATCGTCCGTCAGCGCGGCACCCGTTTGCGTCCCGGCGTCAACGTCGGTTGCGGTCGCGACTACACTCTGTTCGCCCTTTGCGACGGAACTGTTGCTTTCCGCAAAGAGCAGCGCAAAGTCGACATCATCCCCTGTGCAGAGTAATCTTTCTCTCTGCATAAGAGATCGTCGATCGGTGTAAAAGTTTCCGCAGGCCTTTCTGTTCGCTGAAGTCCCTTTTCCCGGGAGTGCCGCAGAAACATTTTCCACCCAGAATCCGGCCCCCGGCAAGTTAAAAACTGCCTGGGGTCGTTTTGTTGTAAGGGATGGGCCGTTTTGTTATTATAAAAAAGGATTCCGGCAATTTTTCGATTCCCGGAACATCCGAAATCAAAGGAGTTTTTCAAAATGTTTGTTGATCGCGCAACCATTTCTGTAAAAGCCGGCGACGGCGGTAATGGCTGCTGCAGTTTCCGCCGGGAAAAATTTGTTCCTAAAGGCGGTCCTGACGGCGGCGACGGCGGCGACGGCGGCGATATCATTCTTATCGCTTCTGCAAACGAACAAAACCTGACCCCCTTTGCATACCAGACCCGTTATCAGGCAAAAAACGGTCCCAACGGACAGGGATCTGACTGTCACGGCAAAAATGTGCCCCCCATAATGGTCAAAGTTCCCGTCGGAACTATCATCACCGATGCCGAAACAGGCGAATTTGTCGCCGACCTTGACGAAGAAGGTAAAACCGTGATCGCTGCCAAAGGCGGCAGAGGCGGCAGAGGAAATGCCCGTTTTGCTTCAAGTGTCAACCGGGCCCCCCGCCGCTGCGACCCCGGCCAGCCCGGAGAAGAACGCAAACTCCATCTGGAACTCAAAACCATTGCCGATGCCGGTCTTGTGGGATTCCCCAATGCCGGAAAATCAACTCTCATCAGTTCCGTTTCAGCAGCCCGCCCCAAAGTGGCCCCCTACCCCTTTACCACATTACACCCGGTGGTGGGGATCGTGGAATACGAGGACTATCACCGCATTTCTATGGCGGATATCCCCGGACTTCTTGAAGGAGCACACCGCAATGTGGGACTGGGACACGCATTTCTCAAGCACATTGAACGTACCAAACTGCTGATCTTTGTCCTTGATATGGCCGGAGTTGACGGCAGAGATCCTGTCAATGACTTGAAAGTCCTGCGGGAAGAACTGGAATGCTATATGCCGGGACTGGGCTCCAGAAGCGGCATCATCGTCGCCAACAAGATGGATCTTGAAGGTGCCGAAGAAAATCTCGCCCGGCTCCGGGAAGAATTGTCCGCCGACCCCATTGAAATCGTCCCCGTTTCCGCCGGGATGAACGATCTCGGGGAATTCAAAGCAAAACTCCGCCAAGCTGTGGAAGTGGCAAAAAACCGGTACTTTTAACGCCTCTTTCTCCCTTTTCCCCGGCACCCGGTTCCGCCGGGGAAATCAATAATACTCCGCAATTATGGAAAGATCCAATATACTCCCTGTGCCAAGTGTCAATTGGAAAAAAAATCTCTTTGTTATCTGGCTTTCACAATTTCTGGCAATGGTGGGATTCGGCTGCTGTATGCCTTTCATTCCTCTGCTGCTCAAAGAAAATCTCCATATTGATGACGAAAATCTCCGGGGAGTATATGTTTCCATTTATTACCTCGCCGCTATGGTGAGTCTGTGCATTGCCAGTACCGTCTGGGGGATGCTTGCCGACCGTTTCGGCCGGAAACTTATGCTTCTGCGGGCAAGTTATGCGGCAGCCTTTTTCTACCCTCTGCTGGCCCTTGCCCCCAACTTCTGGGTATTGGCAGGGATCCGCTTTGTCTGCTCCTTTTTTTCCGGAACAGTCAATCCCGCCCAAACACTGCTCATTGCCACAACGCCTTCGGAAAAACACGGGGTCGTTCTGGGAGTCTTGAGCACCGCAACTTCCAGCGGCAATATGCTGGGCTATCTGCTGGGAGGTGTGCTCGTCCACTATTACGGCTACACCACAGCCTTTTTCACCTGCGGCGGCATTTATCTGGCAAGCGGCCTGCTGGTCCATATTTTTGCCAAAGATGACTTCAACGTGAAACTTGCCAAAAAGGAGCGTTCAAAAGGGCAATACACATTCCGGGAAACAGCAACTCCGGCAGTGCTCTGGATACTGGTGCTCTTTCTTTTTATGGGAACTTCAAGCCGTCTGGTGCAGCCTTATATGGCGTTGCTGGTCGAAGCTGTCCACGGATTCAAAGGGGCGGCTTTTTACACAGGGATCGTCAGTGCCGCGTCTTCTGCGGGTGGATTCTTTTCCGGGTTGTGTATCGGCTGGCTCTGTGACAGGATCGCCCCCCGGAAACTCCTGCTGCCCATATTGCTTTTTGGAACAGCCTCCACCACAGCCATTGCTCTTTCACACAATGTTGAAATGCTTATTCTCACCCGTTTCCTCGCCGCCTTTGCCGTCAGCGGGATCCAGCCTGTTCTGCAGCTGATGCTGACCAAGATCACCCGCAAAGAACTCAGAGGAACCTATTTCGGCTGGTCAGCCAGCGTCAACACTGCAGGTGGTATCATCTGTTCATTTCTGGGGGGCAGCGTGGTATGGCTCACAGGAGTCCGGGGAATCTATATGACTGCGGCAATCATCCTTGCTTTGATGATCCCTCTGATGCTCCCTGCCGTGAGAGCGATGAAAAAAGAATATGTTGTTCCTCCTGACGCAACGGCTGAAAACCTCAAAAATAATATATAAAACAAACTCTGTTGAAAAATTCCTGATAACAGACCTTGCAATCTCCCCAATTGCAATGTATTTTATTCAAGCGTATTTTTTGATACGGTATTTGAATAACCGTTAAAAAAATTTTCACATCAGGCAAATGATTTGCAATATTAAAGGAAAATAAAAGTATGAGAGTTTTGATTATTACCGACCTTGAAGGTGTCAACGGTGTCTTGAACTTCCCCGACTGGTGCGTTCCAGAAGGAGTGCGTAACGAAACAGGATGCCGCTTTCTGACAGAAGAAGTCAATGCCGCCGTGGCAGGCTTTTTCGGAGCCGGTGCCACTGAAGTGATCGTGGCAGACGGCCACGGTTCAGGGGGCTCTATCCGTGGCGAGCTCCTCGACCCCCGGGCTGCTTTGCAGCGGGGAGCCAAAGTTTCCCCCATTTTCAACGATGAGTGCGATGTGGCGGCATTTGTGGGACAGCACGCAAAGGCGGGCACCCCCAATGCTCATCTTGCCCACACTCAAACCGGGGAAGCGGTGGATTTCCGGATCAACGGCGTCTCTCTCGGAGAATTCGGACAGCTGTCCTACGGATTTTACGAAAAGGGCATTCCTGTGATCTTTGCCTCAGGCGACCTGGCGTTGACCTATGAAGCCAAAGATTTGATCCCCGGGATTTACACCGCCGCCGTCAAAGAGGGATACAATGCCCCCCTGGACGCCACCTGTCCTGCGGACGAAATTATGTCCCGCCAGAGCACGGCCCTTCATTATCCCAGAGCCGCAGTTCTCAAAAACATCAAGCAGCAGGCACTCCTTGCTATGCAGAAATTCTTGAGTGAACCTGACTCCTTTGGCAGCAAGCCCCACCCCGGCCCCTATGTTGCTGAAGCAGAATACCGTGCCACCGCCAAGAAATATATTCCCATACTGGGTGATCTGCCTCCCCGGCGCATCACAACAGGAACTCACGACACCATTGCCGGAGCTTTTAATGAATTTTACGGCAAGCTGGAATGGGGAACTCCTGAGGGAGAACACTACACATTGTTGTGATACAAATATAAAAAATCGGGCCGCTGGGAGTTGATTTTTCTCAGCGGCCTTTTTTGTGCGGCAAGTTTCTCAGTTTGATCGTTCCATAGATTTATCCACCATTGCACAGACACAGGAATCCGACCAGACATTGACACCGGTTTCCACCATATCAATAAGAGCATAGACCGGCAGAATGATCCCCATAATCCCCACCGGAGCTCCGGCTCCGGACATAAGTGAAAGAGCCAGAAAATAGCATCCCATAGGCACTCCGGCATTGCCGACGGCAGCAACGACTGAAATCACAAGCCAAAGCAGTATTGTTGCAAAGGAAAGTTCAACTCCGCCATTTTGCAGCAGAAAGAGCGAAGTCACCATAATAAAGGCGGCACAGCCATTCATATTAATGGTGCAGCAAATGGGCAGTACAAAGCGGGCGACTTCCGGCTTTGCTTTAAGGTTGTTTTCAGCAGAAGCCACTGTAACAGGCAATGTTGCCATAGAACTCTTGGTAAAAAACGCCATCAGCACAGCAGGCAGCATAGATTTGAAAACGTTGAAAGGATTGATCTTGCGTATCAGCAGAAAAAGAGGCAGAACGACAAAAAACTGCAAAACGTTCCCCCCCAGAACAACGGCTACATATTTCCCCAATGAGTCCACTGCAGCTCCGGCAGAAAGCTGTGCCGTCAGCTGAGCGGAAAATGCCACAATACCCAAAGGAAGAGTCCACACCAGAGCTTTGATCAGAGCAAAAAGAAGTTCCTGAGCTCCGAGAATAACTTTTAACAGAGCTTTTGTGTTTTCACTTTCTTTCATCAATGCCAGAGCCAGTCCTGAAGCAGCGGCAACCAGAAGGATGCTCAATACATTTCCGGAAGAAAGAGGCGTGATAATATTGTCAGGGAATACAGAAAGAATATGATTGTAAACAGAAATACTCCCCAGATTTTTGGGGACCTCTCCCTGTCCCCTGGCGATAAGTTCCGCAGGAAGATTTCCGGGAGCAATGAGTTTGTAAAGCAATACTCCAACCACTGACGCAGCAAGAGTCGTCAGCACAGTCCACAGCAAAGTATGCATAAAGATCCTGCCTGTATTCTTTTTAGCCCCCAGCAAAGCAAGTGTTGAAGCAATAGCCAAAGCGATCGTAGGCACAGCAAGAAATTTAAAAAGCCGGGTGTAAATCCCCGCAATAAAGTTAAAAAAGTCATTAAGCTGAGTTACATTCAACGCTCCGAGAACTGCTCCCGCGATCAAAGCACTCATCCACACGCAAAACTGTTTCCAGTTGAAACCCTGTTTTTCTTTGCAGTCAGTCATAAAACATACCTCTTGAATTGTTCAGCAAAATTAAAGAAGTATAATATACACGTTTACGGGATATTTTTCAAGATAAGCTTGACAAGATAAAAAAAAGCTCCTCCTCCGCAAAAAAAGGAAGAGGAGCCGCAGAAAGAGAAAAAATCATCAGGGCATCAGTAAAGCCTGAAATTCGTCAAGAGGAAGCTGGCGGGAATAGGGGGACTGTTCAAAAACTTCTGCGTATTGGATTTTTGAGCCCTTTTCTTCGCCGTAGGCACGTTTCAGCACTTCTCGGCCGTTGTCGGCAGCACCACGGAAGCGCTGATTCCATTTCATCAAATGCTGCTTGCGTTCTTCTTCAGAAAGTTTGCTCACATCAAAGTTTTTATCGCCGTCGATCCAGGGGAGCCATTCGTAGAACTGTGACCGGTGACAGGCCATAGCTTCAAGTTTCTGATCCATAACGGAGTCGATTTCAATGGCGGCATCTATCCGCAGGGGGCGGGGATCGGTGAAACGGTCGAAACTGTGGGCAAAGACGGGACTCTGGTCCGGGATGGGGGTGTGTTCACAGTAATGGGGA
>JAZUPO010000072.1:0-6456 GCA_045605205.1 Victivallaceae bacterium | reverse complement strand
GTCGGTGTGAGCACGCCTTCACGCTGGTGTACACAGGCTCCTTCCAGCAACATCACGCTTGACTGGTCTGTCCCCCCGGATCTTGCCGAGCTCAACTGCATTGTGGGCGGCAAGGAAATGGATTTCAAATACAAAGACTGCAAAAAAGAAATGGATATGGTCAACCGGGCTTTCATCGAAACGATGATCGAAGGCGACGCTCAGGGACGTGGATTCCAGTATCCCATTCCCACCTACTCCATTACTTCCGACTTTGACTGGTCCGAAACTGAGAACAACAAACTGCTCTTTGAGATGACCTCCAAGTATGGTACGCCCTACTTCTCAAACTATGTCAACAGTGATATGGAACCCAGCGATATCCGTTCTATGTGCTGCCGTCTGCGTCTTGATTTGCGGGAACTTCGTAAAAAATCAGGCGGTTTCTTCGGCAGCGGCGAAAGTACCGGTTCAATCGGTGTGGTCACCATCAACATCCCCCGTATCGCCTATCTGGCTGAAAACGAAGAGGACTTCTATGCCCGGCTTGACCATATGATGGATATTTCTGCAAGATCTCTCAAGATCAAGCGTGAAGTCATTTCCAAACTGCTGGACGAGGGACTTTATCCTTATACCAAACGTTATCTCGGCAAGTTCGACAATCACTTTTCCACCATCGGTCTTGTGGGTATGAATGAAGCCTGTCTCAATGCAAAATGGCTCCGTGCCGACCTGACCAGCCCGGTGGCTCAGCAGTTCACCAAAGATGTGCTCAACCATATGAGAGAACGCCTTTCCGACTATCAGGAAATGTACGGCGACCTCTACAACCTTGAAGCAACCCCTGCTGAATCCACCAGCTACCGTCTTGCCAAGCACGACAAGAAACGCTTTGCCGACATTATTGCCGCTGCCGGAGATTGCGGTACTCCCTACTACACCAACAGTTCACATCTGCCTGTGGGATATACCGACGATATTTTCACCGCCCTTGATATTCAGGATGAACTCCAGACCCTCTACACTTCAGGAACCGTTTTCCACGCCTTCCTGGGGGAAAAGCTGCCCGACTGGCAGGCTGCTGCCGCTCTGGTGCGTAAAATTGCAGAAAACTACAAACTGCCCTATTACACTTTGTCTCCCACCTACTCTGTCTGCCGCAACCACGGTTACATTGCCGGTGAAGCCTTCAAGTGCCCCAGTTGCGATGAAAAGACCGAGGTTTACAGCCGTATCACCGGCTACTACCGGCCGGTGCAGAACTGGAACGACGGTAAATCCCAGGAGTACAAAGACCGCCGGGTCTACGATGTGGAATCTGCAATGAAACGCCGTTTCAGAACCGGCAATGAAGCTGCAAGTGCTCCTGCTGCCGCCGCCAAAGCTCCTGCCGAAGGAATGCTTTTTGAGGAAACGCCTGCTCCTGAGGCCGGATTTGACTCACTTATCCTTTTCACGATCCGCACCTGTCCCAACTGCCGTATGGCCAAGACCTTCCTTGACCGTGCCGGACTGATTTACGAAACCGTGATCGCTGATGAAGCTGTTGAACTGACCCGCAAGTACGGTGTCCGTCAGGCTCCTACGCTGGTGGCTGTCCGGGGCGACAGTTTTGAAAAGGTGGTCAACGTTTCCAACATCCGCCGTTTCATTGACGAGCAGAGCGGTGCGGAAGCTGCTGTTGTTCAGGTATTCTGAAGTTTGAAAAAAACGCTCCGGGATTTTTCCCGGAGTTTGATTTTCTCTGAAGGAGTAAATAAGATGCACGATATTGTTATCATCGGTGCCGGTCCCGGCGGGTTGACTGCCGCAATTTACGCTTTGCGTGCCAATAAAACGGTGCTGGTGCTGGAAAAAGAAAGTTTCGGCGGACAGATCACCTATTCCCCCAAAGTGGAAAATTATCCCGGATTCAACGAGATCTCAGGCAGCGAACTGGGGGAAAAACTGGTGGAACAGGCTCTCAATCTGGGAGCGGAGATCGAGCTTGATACTGTGACCGGGATCAAAAATGTCGGTTCTTACAAGATCGTGCAGTGTGAACACGGCGAATATCAGGCCAAAGCCGTGATCATCGCTGCCGGAAGTCATCACCGCCAGCTGGGGCTTGCCAGGGAAGATGAATTTACCGGCAACGGCGTTTCTTATTGTGCCCTCTGCGACGGAGCTTTTTACAAGAATCGTTCCATTGCCGTGATCGGAGGCGGAAATACCGCTTTGCAGGATGCAGTGCTTCTGGCGGATCAGTGTGCCAAAGTCACCATTATTCAAAATCTGGCATTCTGTACCGGCGAAAAAAGATTGCTTGAGATCCTTAAAACAAAGAAAAACGTGGAGTTCCTTTACAATACTGTCGTTGAAGATCTTGAAGGCGAAGAACAGCTTTCTTCCATTATGCTCCACAATCTTGAAAGCGGCCGCCAGAGCCGTTTCAAGGTGGACGGCATCTTTGTCGCTATCGGACAGCAGCCTGAAAATAAACCCTTTGAAAATGTCTGCAAACTGGACGAACAGGGTTTTATTATCGCCGATGAATCCACTTTGACTTCCACTCCCGGCATCTTTGCCGCCGGAGACTGCCGTACCAAAAAGGTGCGTCAGGTCGTTACCGCCACCGGAGACGGTGCTGTGGCTGCGATGAATGCCTGCCGCTTTGTTGAGGGGTGATCCTCATTTTCAGAAAGGTTCCGTTTTCTGTACAGGAACTTTCTGAAATGTCCACAAAAAAGGACGCTGTTTTGAATGACAGCGTCCTTTTTTGATTGAGGGGAATGATTATTTCCACCAGTTGTAGCCTGCCGCATCGAGGGCGGCGACCAGAGCTTTTGAGCTTTCAGCAGTGTAGGATTCGGCGGGATAGATGTTTTCGCCCGCATCGATACCGCTGATACGGATGATCTCTTTGAGAGGTTTCACAATGCTGCCGCCGCAGTGGGTAAGCATCGTCTGGATCAGTTTGTTGGCCTGGAACTGAAGTTCCTGAGCTTTTTTGATGTTGCCGGCTTTGAATTCCCGATAGATCCCCACAAAGAGTTCGGGCATCGCTCCGTAAGTGGCACCGATACCGCCGTCAGCCCCCATAGCAAGACCGCAGAGCAGTGATTCATCAGGACCGTTGATAATATTGACATCGCCATTGTTGAGCTGTTTCAGATCCCACAGAGCATAGTAGTTGGAACGGGTGTCTTTGGCTCCCACGATGTTATCGATTTTCAGCAGTTCTTTCAGCAGTTGGGTCATATTGACGCCGTTGCCGGTGTGGTTGGCATAAATGAGAATGGGCAGATCAGTGTTGGCGGCGATATCAGAATAAAAACGGACGATCTCATTAAAGTTGTACTGAAAATAAATGGAAGGCAGAATGGATGAAATACCGTCTGCTCCGGCAGCAGTGGCAAATTTGGTAAGCTCAATGACTTCTTTGCTGTTGATAGCTCCGGTGTGAACGATGACTTTTCCCCGTTTGTTATTAGCTTTGATAGCGGCTTCAGCCATCGCCTTGCGCTGATCCAGAGTCAGCAAAACACCTTCTCCGGTGCCGCCCACGGCATAAAAACCGTCAACGCCTGCCGCAAGATAGCGGTCAATAAGGGCTTTGACTGTTTCATATATGATGTTTCCATTTTTGTCAACGGGAGTGACAAGGGCGGGCATAATACCTGTGAAAACGATTTTAGACATCTTTATTTATTCCTTATGAATTGTATTGACTGTTGAAAACGGGTGTATCCTACATCGCATAATTTAATGCAATACTTCTGTTTTTGCAAATCATTTTTGCCAAAAAGTGAGCCGTATACATTATGAGATATCTTTCTCATTGCAAATCATACACTGTGTGATTTTGAGAAAATACAGATAAATCTGTGAACTGAAAATAATTTGAGACAAAAGTATAAAAAAAAGTACATAAGAGGCTTTTTTTTCTTCTTTTCCGGTATTATAGTATAAAGAATACCAAATAATTTACAAGGAACAGGAGTTTTTATCTCTATGAAAGTCCAAAGTCTGAAACTTGAACAGATACCGGTTTACTTCTTTTGCCAGAATGTGGACCCCGCCCGGCGGGATCAGACATTCCGCCGTAAACCTTTTGTTATTGCAGGCAAAGTTTACCGTTCAGGAGTGGGACTGCGTTGTGATGGACATTCCGGGTGGGATCTTCACGGCTGTGTCCGGAAACTGACTGTTATGATCGGTGTTGATGATGAATCCAAAGCTGACACAGCTGTTTTCAGGATCGTTGATTTGAGTACCGATTCCCTCATCGGCAAAGAAAGAAAAATCAAATATGGTGAACCGCCCCGGAAATTCACCTTTGATCTGACCGGGCGTGAAAAGATCCGCATTGAATGGGATTGCGGAAAAAACACTTCCGGATTCGTGACTCAGGATCTGCTTGAATTTGAATTTTCTTATACAGGGAAAAAGCCTGCAGCCTGGTTCCCCTGTAAAACAATCGAAACCGGCAATATCGTATGGACATTCCCCGCCGAGCCGGAAGTCGGAAAGAGTTTCAAACAGCACGGAATGCTTTTACGCAGCAAAGCCGGCATCCCGGAACTGGAACTTATGGATCTTTACAGGACGGCCCCCGGAAGATATGCCGATCCGGGACTGTACAATCTGCCCTGGAATATCCAGTTGATCCACGGCACTGCGGAAAGCCGGGCTTCAGAGTTGCTGTTTCAGAGTATGGAGCAGACCAGAAAAGCTTCCGGTGTAGAGGAAACTGTTATTACTTTGTATGATAAAGTTGCTTCAGTTACCGTGGAACAGCATATTACCGCTTTTTTTGAGTGCGATGTTTTCAAATGTTTCACCCGGATCGTCAACACCGGCAGTGAAACGGTAACTCTGCTCGCCCGGGATGCGGTCAATGCGGCATTCCCTCCCTGCCGGGATCCCTATCTGACCACCTTCCGGGGGGCTCAGTTCTATGAATATATGGCCCCCGAGGAAAAACCTCTTGCCCACGGGACAACGCTGAATTGCCACAGTGCCCTGAGCCATAACTGTCAGGAAATATTCCCCGGATGCTACATCAGTTTTGACGGGGAAGCAAAAGAGGAATCAGGAACCGTTCTGGGAGCCGCTCTGGGCTGGGACGGAAACTGGCAGTATAAGGTGAACTACGCCCAGTCCGACAGGATCTTTTTCAGTGCCGGAGCTCAGGAAGAACCGGTGGAACTCTCTCCCGGAGAAGAATATGTTTCTCCCTTTGTGCTGCTTTCACTTTCAGACAAAGGCAAGGGGCAGGTCTCAAGGAATTTTCACGATTACTTCCGTTATTGGGGCGGGCTGCATAACGGCACAAGGACACGTCACATCGTGCTCAACAGCTGGGAAGGACTGGTATTTGAATTTGACAGTCAGAAGCTGGAAGAACTTATCCGTAATGCCGCCAATCTCGGTATGGAAATGTTTGTTCTTGATGACGGTTGGTTCGGCAATGGCGAATATGGCAGAGATAATTCCCACGGTCTGGGGGATTGGCAGGTCAATACAGCCAAATTGCCCAGGGGACTCGAACATTGCATCAATGAATGTTTCAAAGCCGGAATGAAATTCGGCTTATGGGTGGAACCGGAAATGGTCAACACTTTGAGCAATCTTTACAATATCCATCCTGAGTGGGTCCTTTCCATACCCGGAAGGGAATTGCGTTACGGCAGGGGAGGAACTCAGCTTATGCTGGATCTTTCACGGCCTGAAGTTGAAAACTTTGTCTATGAAAGTGTTGCCAATATCCTGAAAACTTATCCTCAGATCTCCTATATCAAATGGGATCACAACTCCCGGGGCACCAATCAGGGATCCACTTTCCCCGGCAGTGAAAAACGGGGATTGTCCGATTTGCATAACCGGGCTTTCCTGAGAGTTATGGAGCGTTTACGCAAGGATTTTCCTGAAGTTATTTTTCAGTGCTGTGCTTCAGGGGGCGGCCGGGCCGATGTGGGGACGATGTATTACTTTGATGAATTCTGGTGCAGTGACAACTCCCAGGGGCATCACCGTATTCCCATTCAATACGGCAGCGGGCACTTTTTCCCTGTACTGGCACAGGCTTCACACGTGAGCAAGCTCTCGGAATTCCCTTCAGAATACAAATTCCGCTGTGATGTGGCAATGAGCAGCCGTATGGGGGTGGAACTGGATCCTGCCGGCATTGCTCCTGAAGATGTTGAGATCATCAGAAAAGGAGTCGCAGCTTTCAAAGAGATCCGGGAAATCGTACATCAGGGGGATCTTTACCGGGGGCGGGCTCCCCATAAGTCCGATGTGACTGAATTGACCTTTGTTGCCAAAGACGGTTCCCGGGCGGTGCTTTTTGGATTCAAACGCTATTCCGATAGGGAAAAAGCACTTATCAAAGGGGCCGGGTTGGAAAAAAAACGGCTGTACACTGTCTGTGAAGTCAATCCCGATGATATCCCCCGGATCGTGAAGTCGGAGGCCAAGCGGTCTTAGGAA
>JAZUPO010000071.1:0-2940 GCA_045605205.1 Victivallaceae bacterium | reverse complement strand
GGGCAGCGAAGTGGGCCGGTTGGGGAAATAGAAGTTGCCGGGACTGTATACAATGGGCACACCGTTATAGATCTCGTACCCCTCAGGGCAATGGGTGTGGCAGTTGAAAACAGCATCCGCACCGCAGTCGGCAAAGAAACGGAACCAGGAACGCATCCGGGGGGTGGGGAAAGGCAGATGTTCGTGACCGCCGTGCAGGGTAACGACGACCAGATCATTGTTTGCCTTTTCAGCTTTGATCTGAGCGGCAAGTTTCACCGGATCAAGGCCGTAAGCTCCGGGGGTATCTCCGTAAGCGATACCGAATTCATATTCAGCGGCGTTGATGAGGGACACTTTCAGACCGTTGTATTCCGCGTGGACCGGCAAAGCAGCGTCAGCTTCATTCATTCCAGCTCCCACAGTACGGATATTGAGGCGTGCAAATGCTTCAAGAGAATCTTTGACCCCGGGGGCACCAAAATCCCCCGTGTGATTGTTGGCAAGAAGCACTGTATCAATATTCAAAGTTTCGGCAAAAACCGTACACTCAGGGTAACATCTGTGATTGGGGCCGCTTTTATCAATGGGTGTATCCTGCCGGGTCACGGCACACTCCCACTGCAGCACACGCATATCGGCACTGTCAAAAAAGGGTTTGACAGGGGCAGCGATTTCGGCGGCACGGGCGGTCAGGTCGGCACAATTTTCTTCGCGGGGACAGAAGTCTCCTGCAACAGCCATTGAAAATTTCTTACTGCCGGGAGTCCGCCATTGAAGCATACGGGTATTCATTTTGGTTTCACTTTCATTTGTCAATATTCAGTGTTGTTGTTCTTTCCCATAATTTACACTGCAAAGAAGGGGATTGCAAATACAGCTTTCGGATTTTTGACTCAAAGAACTGTTTTTTTCCATTCTTTTACTTGAAAAACACTCTCAGACCGCTTATATTTAGACAATGGAAAGAAATTTTCCAGAAGTGCCGTTTTTTCCGGTTCCAGGGATGTACAATTTTTCAGGAGGTCTATTTATGAAAAACAATATTTCTGACATTTACCGTTGTTCTCACTGCGGTCTGACTGTTGAAGTAACCAACCCGGGGGCAGCCCCCGTCTGCTGCGGAGAAGAGATGATCCTCTGCAAAGAAAACACTTCCGACGGAGCAAAAGAAAAACACGTTCCGGTTCTGGAAGCAATCCCCGGCGGCAGCCGTGTCAAAGTTGGCAGTGTCGACCATCCGATGACTGCGGAACACTATATCCAGTGGATCGAGATCATCAATGGGGCTTATGTCAACCGCTGCTATCTGAAGCCCGGCGATGCTCCTGTTGCTGAATTCTATGTCCCCGCCGGAGAAAAATTGATCGTCCGTGCCTATTGCAATCTGCACGGTCTGTGGAAAAAATAATTCTGTACACTCACAGGCTCCTTTGAAAAAGGGAGCTTTGTGCTGAAGCAAATTTCAAGGAAACAGTTGATGAAAAAAGTTTTTAAAGCGGTACAAGTTTCCGCCAATGTGTGGTGGGTGGGAGCTTCTGACTGGAATGTCAGAAATTTTCACGGTTATCTGACTGACCGCGGCTCCACCTATAACGCATTTCTGATCATTGATGATAAAGTCACTCTGGTGGACACTGTCAAAGCCCCCTTTGCCGATGAAATGCTGGCCCGTATTGCCTCAGTGATCGAACCGGAAAAAATTGATTATATCATTTCCAATCACGCCGAACCCGATCACTCCAGTGCCCTGCCCGCCGCTGTGGCGGCTATCAAGCCTGAAAAGATCTTCACTTCAGTCGCCGGAGCAAAAACTTTGACCGCCTATTACGGTGATCTGGGCTACACCGCAGTCAAAACCGGAGACAGCATTGAACTCGGCAAAGGGAAATGTGCCTTTGTTGACACCAAGATGCTCCACTGGCCCGACAGTATGGTGACCTACTATGACCGGGACAAAGTTCTTTTCTCTCAGGATGCCTTTGGTATGCACCTTGCCGGAAGTTACCTCTGGGCAGATATGTATGACAAAAGCATTCTTGAAGCCGAAGTACGCAAGTATTTTGCCAATATCCTCAATCTTTACAGCGAAAAGGTCATCGCTCTGCTGGATTCCCTGCCCGGTCTGGGTCTGGATATCAGCATCATCGCCCCCGATCACGGTCCTCTGTGGCGGCAGGAGCACAATTGGATCATCGACCTTTACCGCAACTGTGCGGAGCAGTCCCCCAGAGCAAAAGCACTGGTGGTCTATTCAACGATGTGGAACGCCACCAAATGCTGCGCCGAAGCCTTTGCTGACGGTGTCCGTTCAAAAGGCGTGGAAGTGGAACTGGCTGACTTGAACGCTAATGACCGCAGCAATATCGCTACCAAAGCGGCCACAGCAGGGATCCTGGCTTGCGGAGCTCCCACAATGAACAATCAGGTGTTCCCTGCTATGGCGGATACCCTTAATTACCTTAAGGGCCTGCGTTTCAAAAACAAACTTGCTTTTGCCTTTGGTTCCTGCGGCTGGAGCGGCGAAGGGGCAAAACAGATCGCGGCCTGTTTCGATGAGATGAAACTGGAACAGCCTCTGCCTTTGAAACAGGTCAAATATATGCCTTCAGAAAGTGATCTTCAGGAGTTTTTCACTGCAGGAGCAACTCTTGCAGAACAACTGCTGGAAAAAATAAAATAAGGTACTGTTCCCGATAAAGGTCGGAAAAAAGAAGTGTTTACTTCATCTGATCAGCGTTGGGAATAAAGCCTGAAATAAAATAAAAGAAAAGAAAGGACAACAAAAATGGATAAGTATGTGTGCAACATCTGCGGTTATGTCTATGATCCCGCCAAGGGCGATCCCGACAATGGGATCAACCCCGGCACTGCATTCGCCGATCTTCCCGAATCCTAAGTCGGAGGCCAAGCGGTCTTAGGAAGACAAGTTAAGGTGACAACTCCTTGGCTCACAGAACG
>JAZUPO010000070.1:0-3098 GCA_045605205.1 Victivallaceae bacterium | reverse complement strand
TTGCACTTGAGCGCCTCGTCGATGGCGACCTTAATGGCGTGGCTGCTTTCGGGAGCAGGCAGGATCCCTTCAGTGCGGGCAAACTCCCTGGCTGCGGCAAAAACATCGGTCTGCTTGACAGAACGGGCTTCAATAAAGCCGTCATCGTAAAGCTGAGAAAGAATGGAGCTCATACCGTGGTAACGCAAGCCGCCAGCGTGGCTGGAACTGGGCATAAAGCGGCACCCGAGAGTATACATCTTGGACAGAGGACAAATCATTCCCGTATCGCAGTAGTCATAGGCAAAACGTCCCCGGGTCAGACTGGGACAGGAAGCAGGTTCCACAGCAATAAAGTGGTACTCCTTTTCTCCCCGGAGCTGTCTGCCCATAAAGGGAGCGATCAAACCGCCCAGATTGGAACCGCCTCCGGCACAGCCCACGATAATATCAGGGTCGATACCGTATTTGTCAAAAGCACTGGCGGTTTCAAGACCGATAATACTCTGGTGCAGCATCACTTGAGAAAGCACCGATCCAAGTGCATACCGGAATCCCGGTGTATTGGCGGCACATTCAACAGCTTCAGAAATGGCACAGCCCAGACTTCCGGGAGCATCCGGGAAGTCGGCAAGGATCTTTCTGCCGGCCTCAGTAGTATCAGAGGGTGAAGGAACCACAGAAGCTCCATAGGTACGCATCACTTCACGGCGGAAAGGCTTTTGCTCATAAGAACACTTCACCATAAAAACTTTGCAAACCAGTCCAAAGAAAGCACAGGCCATAGAAAGAGCAGTTCCCCACTGACCTGCCCCTGTTTCTGTGGTGACGCCGGTCAACCCCTGCTCTTTGGCGTAATAGGCTTGAGCAATGGCAGAATTGAGTTTATGACTGCCGGAGGTGTTATTGCCCTCAAATTTATAGAAAATATGGGCAGGAGTATTGAGAGCCTTTTCCAAAAAGACAGCGTGAGTCAGAGGAGCCGGACGGTACATCTTATAGAAATCCTGGATGGCCTGAGGAATATCAATGTAAGCTGTCACATCGTCCAATTCCTGCCGGGCACATTCATCGCAAAAGACTTTGCGCAGCTCATCAAAGGTGATGGGCTTCATCGTGGCAGGATTCAGCAGCGGAGCCGGTTTATTTTTCATATCGGCCCGCAGATTGTACCACTGCTTGGGCAATTCACTTTCAGAAAGCTGCAATTTGTAAGGAAGTTTGCTGAAATCAACATTTGAATTCCGGTTGCTCATTTTCATTCCCTTGTTATTTTACTTGTTCAACAAAAAAAAGACGGTCTGGAACTTTTCCAACCCGTCTTTCGATTCTATTTTTTTATTTTATCAGCACAACAAAAACAGGCGGAAACTTCAATCAAGTCGCCACCAGCACCAATTGATGTTGTGAAGATAATATTTCATAATGCTTTAATATACCACAGGAAACTTTTTTTTCAAGTCCCTGATGAAAAAATTTTTCTCTTTTATCTGTTATGAGGGATCGACAGCAACCACAACGCCCCCGTGTTCAAGAGAATACTGTGCCGCAAGTCCGGCTATAACAGCATTACGTCCGGCTTCAGGAGGGACAGGTGCTTTGATTTCCCCCCGGATCATCCGGACAAACTCGGCACAGATCAAGGGATCAGCTCCGCCGTGTCCGACTTCTGCTTCTTTCTGCTCAATGATCTTGAGATCAATAGTCCTGTCAGGCTGGTCGTTGCGGCCGTTTTTCCGGTACCAAACTTTGACCGTTCCGTCGATCTCACTGTTTTCAAAACGGCCTTTGGTTCCGATAAAAGTGTAATTCCGGTGATAATCCGGCGTAAAATGACACTCATTGTAAGATACTTTTATACCGTTGTCCAATTCAAAAAGGCAGGTATAATTATCAGGCACATCCACCTCTTTGCGGAAAGCACAGAAACGCCGGGCGGGTTTCCCGTCCATATCAAGAACAGGTACTTGAGAATCAATGCAGCTTTCTTTTTTGTCACACTGAGTACATTCAAGAGTGTTTTCCTCATTGCCTCCAAAGAAATCAAGACTTCCGAATGCAGCCGCTTTGACCGTATTGTGTCCTGTCACAAAGTGCACCACGTCAATATCGTGGGAGCCTTTTTGCAGCAGCAGACTGCCGGTATTGCGTTTATCAGCGTGCCAGTCGTGATAATAATAAATACTGCCCATTCCGACAAAGTGCCGAACCCAAACTGCCTTGATCTCACCGATTTCACCGGAATCGGCGATTTCTTTCATTATTTTAACAAAGGGCATATAACGCATATTGAACCCCACCATCAGTTTTCCCGGGTGGCGGTTTGAACATTCGATCATCCGGTCAGCATCTTCAACGGTGGTGGCAAGAGGCTTTTCGCAATAGACGAACTTTCCGGCTTCAAGAGCATTGATGACCATTTCAGCGTGGCAAAAGTCGGGAGTTGCAACAACGATGCCGTCCAAATCATTCCGAGAGATCATTTCTTTATAGTCAGTGGTGACAAAGGCATCTTTATTACAGCGTTCTTTGAATTTTTCCAGTTCGGCAGGGCTGATATCTGCACCGGCTGCGACAGTCACTCCTTCTTCCGGCTTGTGCCAGAATCTCCACAGAAAACCTGGCGAAATTACCGTTAGCACCAATGCGCTTACCTCCCACAAAAGTTACATCTTTCTGAGCAAATAAGGGTTTCGCATTACCTACACCAAAAGGCTCCAGCAAGTCCAACTCTTTCGCAAGTGCAAAACTGGCATACTCCATAGGCATGGGTACATCAATATGTACTCTTGGTATAAAGTCATCCTCGGTAAGTCGAGCCTTCTCATTCAAAGCTTTTCTGAGCGGTTCTAAGTCTTCTTTTTTCATAGACAAGCCTGCTGCCAGCTTATGGCCGCCAAACTTGGTAAAGTACTGCTTTACCGCCACCATGGAATCATACATATGATACGCATCTATGGAACGTCCGGAACCCTTGATTCCTTCTTCACCATCTGTCAGCACAAATACCGGGTGATGATATTTTTCCCGAATACGACCGGCAATAATCCCTGCCAGACTTTCGTGCACCTCAGGTAAATAAACCAGCATAACACTATCTTTGTACAATTCCTGCTGTA
>JAZUPO010000069.1:0-5033 GCA_045605205.1 Victivallaceae bacterium | reverse complement strand
AGCACCACTCCTGCCCCCTGGGGCAGGGGGGGGGCGATTGAAAAATGCTCTGTATTCGAGGGGCTGCCGAGAAATGAAACAGGCAATCGCATTGAGCGGCTGCTGAATTGCCGGATCAGCTTGACTCTGGCCAACACACTGGCCGGAGCCGCAGAAACCTGACCGGGCAGAGCAAGAGCTGTATTGAATTCAAAAAATTCAGGAGCATTGGCCAAAGGTATACGGTTTGTGTGAACATATTTCAGTTTTGAAATGACATTTTCAGCCCCCGTTATAATCACTTTGTCAGGAATAGTCTCACAACTCAATTCCATTCCCGGGGGCACTGTGCCGTCAAAGACGGGACGCACTGCAACACTTCTTTCTCCCCGGCTCAGTAAATTGAGCCTGAGATTTCCTTCTTCCGGAAAGTCTATGTTATGCAGGGTGAATTTTCTGTCAGAAATGGTGATGTTTTTGGAAGTCACCTTTACCAGATAACTGCCGTCAGACTGCCGGTGATGGGGACCGACTTTAACGCTGACTTGAACATTGCCCGGACGGAATTCTGCTCCGGCACGTCCTTTGAGAGTCAGGGCTATTTCGGGGGAATTGCCTGTCTGTTCTTGTAAACCGGGAGCAAGTGTCAACGCAACAGGGACCCGGACACGAACCAATCTGTGTTCGGCTGTAAGCTGAAAATGCAAATGCACATAGAGAAACAGGGCAAAAGCCAATGCCACGCCCCGGCGCAGAGGATCGCGTTTGATGAAAAGCCAGAATTTAGTCAGCACGGGAAGATCCTCCTTTTTCCTGAGGTGAATTCAGCAAGTGGCCTTCATTGTCGCACTCTTCCATAACGAGCATCGTTTCCTGGATCTCTGAGTCAGCCTTTTGAATGATATACTGCTCAAGCAGACGTTCCAGCTGGGGCAGAGACAGGTCGCGGTGAAATTCATCTTTACAGGTGATGCTGATCGCACCTGTTTCTTCTGAGACGACAACACTGACGGCATCAGTTTCATCGGAAATCCCCAGGGCTGCCCGGTGCCGGGTACCCAGTCTGGGGGAGATTTTTTCATTTCTTGTCAGGGGCAGGATCACACGGGCGGCCAGAATGTGGTCGTCGCGGATGATGACTGCACCGTCGTGGAGAGGTGAATTTGGGAAAAAGATCGATTCAAGGATGAGAGCGTTGACTTTGATATCAAGTGGAATGGAGTCATCAATGAGCATCTGTAATTTTATTCTGCGTTCAATAACGATCAACGCTCCGCATTTACGCCGGGACATATCACGGACAGCGGCAACAAGTTCACCGATGAACTCACGTTTCTTTTTCCCCTGCCACACCATAATACTGCCCAACTGCGCCAGCGCCCGGCGAAGTTCCGGCTGAAAGATAATGATCAGAGCCAGAAAGGCTGAGGCGTAAAGGGTGGAAAGAATATAGTTGATGACCTGAAGCCCCAACTGATTGGCCGCCAATGCAAGGGCCATAACACCGATCAAAGCTCCGGTCAGCACCAGAGAGCCTCTTGTATTGCGCAAGTAATAAAGCAGCTCATTGATCACAACAAAGAGGATCCCCACTTCAAGAATGGCTTTTAAAAGAGTGTACATAGATTCCATAATTATGCAACTCCTTTCTCTGCCAGTGCACGACGCAGGGAACGGATATCGTGGGTTCGGATGACTGAAGCTCCGTCAGCAGCCAGCTGCAGTTCCAGTTTGAGAGTCATTTCTGCTCTGGAATCCACACTGCCGCCCATAAAGGATTTACGGGAGATCCCCCAAAGCCAGGGATATTCACGGCTGAGAAGGGGGGCTTCGTCGATGAGAGTCCGGCATTGTTCGGCGGTTTTGGCAAAGCCGATACCGGGATCGAGCCAGATGTTCTCTTTTCTGATACCTGATTTCAAGGCTTGGATACAGGATTCGCGCAGTTCCTTTTCCACATCATTCCGCAGACCGCCCGGATAACAGGTGAAATTCTGCATATTATCCGGCGTTGAGCGGGAATGGCAGAGAACAAGCCCCGCCCGGGCGGCTGCAACCGCTTCAAGAAGTGTAACATCTCTGCCGGAAGAAACATCATTGATAATGTCTGCTCCGCTTTTCAGTGCCAAAGCCGCAGTTTTACCGTGACGGGTATCTACGCTGATGGGGATTTCAGGAAGCAGCTTCCTGATTTCCTGCAGAACGGGCAGAAGTCTTGCACACTCCTCATCAGGAGTTACAGGAGTACTTCCCGGACGGGTGGATTCTGCCCCCAAATCAAGAATGTCTGCACCGTCCTCAAAAAGAGCAAGAGCCCTCCTGACCGCCGACTCCGGAGCGGAGGCCGGGCCTTCGCTGAAAGAGTCGCCGGTAATATTCACAATGGCCATAAGGGCACACCGGTTCAAATTTTTGAGGAACGCTGCGGGATCAAACATTATTCCTGTTCCGGAGCCTCAGTAGAGGTATTTTCAACACCTGTTCCCTCCTGAGCGGGAGTCGTTTCAGTCGGAACACTTCCTGCTTCGGGAGCAGTTTCAGCAGATTTGTTTTCAGCTGCTGCAACTTTGGAAATACCGGTGATCCGGTCTCCGTCGTTGAGACGCATAATGATAACCCCCTTGGCGGCACGACCGACACGGCGGATCTCGTGAACAGGAATACGAACCAACTGTCCGCGTTCTGTGGTCATCATCAGTTCGTCATCGTCAGTAACCTGAACCACGCCGAGTACAGTTTCATTTTCCCGGAGACGGATATTCACAACACCGCGGGCACCGCGGTTGGTCTTGCGGTAGGTGCTGACGCAGGAACGCTTACCCATACCGCCGGTGGTGACCACCAGAACTTCGGGACCGGTGGAGCTGACATCTTCTTCTGCTTCAAGAGATTCGCTCAAATTGTCCATATCGTCAGCTTCGGCATCGGTCATAGACTCGGGTTCGTCGTAGGAGTGTTCCCGGATGATTTCCAAACTGACCACTTCGTCACCCGGAAGTTTGAAACGCATACCGGTCACGCCGCGGGCGGTACGGCCCATAGGACGGATCTGGTCATCATTCTGATCAAAACGGCAGGCCATACCCAGCTTGGTGGAAAGCAAAATCTCATCGCCGTTCTTTGAGATCGCGGCACCGATAAGATCGTCATCTTCTTCAATGACCAGAGCACGCAAACCGATACGGCGCAGATTCTTGAAGAGCTGAAGTTCGCTCTTTTTGATGTATCCGGTACGGGAAGCCATAACGATATATTTTTCAGGATCAGAAAGTTCATCCTGAGTAACGGTCAACATTGCACAGACTCTTTCACCGGCTTCCATCTTGACCAGATTGGCGATAGCTCTGCCCTTGCCGGTACGGGAGCCTTCGGGAATCTCGTAAACGTTGAGCCAGTACATAAAGCCGCGGTTGGTGAAGAAAAAGATCAGGTCGTGGCTGTTGGCATTGAAAAGGTGAGCCACGTGGTCTTCTTCACGGGTTTCCATACCGATGATACCTTTGCCGCCCCGGTGCTGGACACCATAGGTGTCAGCAGGGATACGTTTGATGAATCCGGTATCGGAAACGGTGATAACGCAGTTGTGGCGGGGAATAAGGTCGGCGATATTGAGGTCGCTGTCGTCGGTGGTGATCTCGGTGAGACGGGGAGTTGCGTATTTCTCTTTGATCTCAAGGAGTTCCTCACGGATGACACTGATCCGTTTTTCACGGGATCCGATGACCTCTTTGAGGTAGGCAATATAGGTGAGCAGTTCTTCCAGTTCTGTCCGGAGGGCATCGACGGTCAACCCGGTGAGCTGGTGCAGACGCATATCAAGGATCGCATTGACCTGGGGAACGGTGAATTCAAACCGTTCGATCAAAGCCGTTGCGGCAGCCTGACGGTTTGCTGACTTACGGATGATGTCCACGACTTCGTCAATGGCATCAAGAGCTTTCAAAAGTCCTTCAAGGATATGGGCTCTGGCTTCAGCTTTTTTGAGTTCAAAAATGGAGCGCCGCATCACCACATCCAAGCGGTGATTGATAAAGGCTTCAAGGACTTGAAGCAGATTCATCGTTACGGGGCGGTTGTGGTCCACCACCAGCATCGTGCAGCCCATAACAGTTTCAAACTGGGTATGGGTGAAGATCTGATTGAGCACCACCTGGGCAACGGCACCGCGTTTGATGTCAATGACCACCCGGATACCGGAACGGTCACTGGTTTCATCCCGGAGACCGGAAATGCCGGTAATGCGTTTTTCGTTGACCAGTTCAGCGATCCTTGCGACCTGCTGGGCCTTGTTGACACCGAAAGGAACTTCGCTGATGATGATCTGTTCTTTGCCGTCTTTTTCGATGATGTCGGCACGGGAACGGATACGGACACTGCCGTGACCGGTCTGGTAGAACTGACGCAGGGTATAGCGGCCCCTGATAATTGCTCCAGTGGAAAAGTCCGGGCCGGGCAGATAATCCATCAGTTCATCCACAGTGGCATTGGGGGTGTCGAGCAGATAGATTGTTGCATCGATCACTTCACCCAGATTGTGCGTAGGAATATTGGTCGCCATACCCACACCGATACCGGTTCCGCCGTTGACCAGCAGCTGAGGGAATTTGGCAGGAAGGACAGTAGGTTCCACATCAGTTTCGTCAAATGTGGGCATCATATCCACTGTTTCTTTTTCGATATCGGCCAGCATTTCGTCGGAAATACGTTCCATACGGCACTCGGTATAACGGCTGGCAGCAGCGGGGTCGCCGTCCATCGTACCGAAGTTACCCTGACCTTCGATCAGAGGCATACGCATAGAGAAAGGCTGGGCAAGACGGACAAGGGCATCGTAGATGGCGGAGTCGCCGTGAGGGTGATAATTACCCATCACTTCACCAACGACTTTGGCACACTTGACTGTGGCGTGGGATTTGGTGATGCCCATCTGACGCATCGCATAAAGGATACGCCGGTTCACAGGTTTCAGACCGTCCCGGACATCGGGAATGGCACGGCCAACATTGACGCTCAAGGAATACTGCATATAGGCAGTATGCATAATCTCTTCAATA